>CAMWRN010000192.1 GCA_947176675.1 uncultured Clostridia bacterium
ATATAGTATAATATAAACATTAAAAACTAAAAAGGAGGAATAAAAATGAACTACCCCACATTAAAAAGCATTTTTTGGGATAACGATTTAAGACAGGAAACCGACCCCGATATCGTGGAATTGGTAAGATGTACAAACGGTTATCTGAACAAGCTTGTAAAACGAAAGCACCTTTCCGACCCCGAAGCCGAGCGCATCGGCGAGCTTACCGAGCAACTTAGCGACGTTTCAAAAGCCGCAGGCTTCGAGCAGGGTTTTCACTTTGCGGTAAAGCTTTTTACTGAAAATTAGGCGGGAAAATATCCCGCCTGTAGTTACCAGGGTTTGACAGTACCCACAATTTCCTGCAAGTTGTTCAGCTTATTGTCCTGTACGTATTTTTCCAGACCCTCGATAATTTTAACGGGAGTCATGGGGTCGGCAAACAGAGCCGCGCCTATCTGGAACGTGCTTGCGCCTGCCATCATCATTTCAACAGCGTCCTGCCATGTGGAAATTCCTCCCATGCCGCAGACGGGGATAGAAACAGCGTTTGCAACCTGCCAAACCATTCTCACCGCCACGGGGAAAACCGCAGGACCAGAAAGTCCACCCATGTTGTTGTGCAGAATGGGACGGCGCGTCCTGATGTCAATACGCATTCCCAGAAGCGTGTTGATTAGGGAAACTGCGTCTGCGCCCTCGGCTTCAACAGCTTTGGCAATATCCGCAATGTTGGTCACGTTTGGAGAAAGCTTCATCATTACAGGCTTGGAGGTTGCCGCTCTGACAATTTTTGTAATTTGTGCCGCACCCTCGCAGGTCACGCCGAAAGCCGCTCCCCCCGCCTTTACGTTGGGACAGGAAATATTTACCTCTATCATATCCACGTCGGTTTTGTCCAGCTTTTCAGCGATCTCGCGGTATTCGTCCGCAGTCGAACCCGCAATATTGGCAATAATTGCCGTATCCTTGGTTTTAAGGTTGGGCAGCTCTATCTTTATAAAATGATCGATCCCGGGATTTTGCAAGCCGACGCTGTTCAGCAGACCGCTTGGAGTTTCCGCAATTCTGGGCGGAAGATTTCCGTTACGCTTTGTACCCGTCGTACCCTTGACGGAAATTCCTCCCAGCGTTGACAGCGGATAAAAATGCTCGAATTCACGTCCGTAGCCGAACGCTCCCGAAGCGGGAATAAGAGGATTTTTGAAGTCCACACCCGCAAATTTTACAGAAAGCTTGTCAGTCACCAAAAATCACCTCCTCAGCGTTGAAAACGGGACCGTCCTTGCAGACGTGAGCGTAATATTCATCGCCGTTGCGGATAGTCCTGCAAGCGCACACAAGGCAAGCCCCAACGCCGCAGCCCATTCTCTCTTCAAGGGAGACCTGACAGGGAATGTCGTTTTCCTTAGCAATTTCCACAATTCTGCGGAGCATAACGTTAGGTCCGCAGGCGTAGATAACGTCGGGCTTTTTCTTTTGCAGGACTTCTTTTAAAGCGTCCGTCACAAAGCCTTTTTTGCCCGCCGAGCCGTCGTCGGTGCAGAGTATTGTCTCAGCTCCCGTGGCGGAAAAGTCCTCCTGCAAAATAACGGCGGCGGCGTTCCTGAAGCCGCTTATTACAGTACCCTTTTCGCCGAATTTTTTTGCAACCTCAAGCATGGGGGGATTGCCTATACCACCGCCGACGATAACAGCGCTGTCGTACTGTTCAAGCTTGAATGCCCTGCCGCCGAGAGGTGCGACAATGTCTATCATTTCACACTCCGCAAGCTGTGACATGACCTTTGTGCCCTCGCCGCGGACCTCGAAAATAATACGCAAAGTCCCCTTTTCCTTGTCGATAGAGCATATTGAAATGGGGCGGCGGAGCATGAAGCCCTCCGCCTTGACGTTGACGAACTGTCCCGCCTTAGCCACTTCCGCAACCTCGGGACAGAGTATTGTCAGGTCGTATATTTCCTTTGCCAAAGTCTTTTTTGACAATATAAGATAATTGCCCTGTTTGTATTTCATTCAAGCCTCTCCTTTCGTATTAAAACTTAATGTCGCTTATAGTCAGCTTCATACCGATATCATTTCCAACCACTTCGCCTGTTTCATAAAATCCGAACGATCTGTAAAGATTTCTTGCAACGTCATTTGCCGAATAGTACGCGACAGTCGGCATAATATTTAATTTACGCCGAAATATTAATATTATGCGGGCGGATATGGAAATCCGCCCTTACAAGACTGAAAACTTTCCTCATATCTTTGTAATATCTATCATTTCCATTTCGTCGATATTCTTGCCCATCATAAGTATGTCAGCAACAGCGTTTGCGGTGTCTATCGCCGTCAGACAGCATATAGAACGCTCAACCGTTTTGCGGCGTATCTTTACGCTGTCGAAAGCGGGAATACGTCCCTTTGCCGAGGTTGAGATAACATAGTCCACCTTGCCGCTGTCAAGGAGAGTCATAACGTTGGGCTTTTCCTCCGAAGCACGCTTTACAACGTTTGCCGCGACCATGTTTCTGTTCAGCATAGAAGCCGTGCCGCTTGTTGCGTAAATGTCAAAGCCCATATGCTCGAACTTTTCGGCAACGTACAGAATTTCCTGCTTGTCGGTATCGCGGACAGTTATAAGTACTCCGCCGCCCTGTTTCTTTTCAAAATTATAGCCTGCTCCGACAAGACCCTTGTAGAGTGCGTCCTCGAAGCTTCTTGCGATACCCAAGCACTCGCCTGTGGACTTCATCTCCGGTCCCAAAGCGGTGTCAACGTCGTGGAGCTTTTCAAAGCTGAACACAGGTACTTTTACCGCGATAAAGTCCGCCTCTTTGTACAGACCGCTTGTGTAGCCCTGCTCTTTAAGGCTTTCGCCCAACATAATTCTTGTGGCAATATCTACCATAGGCACGCCCGTTACCTTAGAAATATATGGAACAGTTCTTGACGAACGGGGGTTAACCTCAATAACGTAAACCTCGTCGTTGTAAACAACGTACTGAATATTTACAAGACCAATAACGTGCAGCTCCATAGCGAGACGGCGTGTGTACTCGATGATAGTTTCGCGGATTTTCTTTGTGAGAGTGAGAGCAGGGTACACCGAAATAGAGTCGCCGGAATGGATACCCGCACGTTCGATATGCTCCATAATCCCGGGGATAACAAAGTCCGTGCCGTCGCAGATAGCGTCAACTTCGACCTCTTTGCCCATCATATATTTGTCGATAAGAACCGGGTTTTCAAGTCCGCCCCGCATGATAATTTCCATGTACTCGATAATGTCCTGATTTGAATGTGCAATAATCATATTCTGTCCGCCTAAAACATATGAAGGACGCATAAGAACGGGGTAACCAAGCTCCTCGGCGGCTTTCAGAGCCTCCTCGGTATTCATGACCGTATGACCGGCAGGACGTGGTATTCCGCACTTGTTCAGCAGCTCATCGAAACGCTCTCTGTCCTCGGCAGCGTCAATGCTGTCAGCGGACGTACCGAGAATATTCACGCCCATGTCGGAAAGGTGCTTTGTCAGCTTGATAGCAGTCTGACCGCCAAACTGTACCACAACGCCGTATGGCTGTTCTGTTTCAACAATTGCTTCCACGTCCTCCTTGGTAAGCGGGTCGAAATAAAGTCTGTCGCCTGTGTCAAAGTCAGTTGAAACGGTTTCGGGGTTGTTGTTGCAGATGACCGCCTCATACCCCATTTCTTTCAAAGCCCAAACACAGTGTACGGAACAGTAGTCGAACTCGATACCCTGACCGATACGAATAGGTCCCGAACCGAAAACAATGACCTTTTTCTTGCCTGAATTTTTCCGTTCGATAAACTGTTTAGCCTCGTTTTCCTCGTCAAAGGTAGAGTAGAAATATGGGGTCTCCGCTTTAAACTCTCCAGCGCAGGTGTCAACCATTTTGAACACCGCTCTTGTGCGCTTAGGACACTTCTGTCCGCTCAAACGCTCGATAGTGCTGTCAAGATATCCGTATCGCTTTGCCAAGTCGTATTTTTCCTCGGTCAGCTCACCGTCCTTAAGCAGTCTTTCAAGCTCCACAAGATTGTTGAGCTTAGACAAAAACCAGCAGTCAATTTTTGTGATCTCATGTATAGTTTCAATTGGGATATTTCTTTTCAGAGCCTCGAATACCACAAAGGAACGCTCATCGTCCACAGAGTACAAAAGGTTCTTGATCTCACTGTCCTCAAACTTTTCAAGCTTTTTCAAGTTCATAGTATCAAGTCCCAGCTCAATTGAACGCACCGCTTTCATCATGGCTTGCTCAAAGGACGTTCCTATTGCCATTACCTCGCCCGTAGCCATCATCTGCGTACCTAAAGTACGTTTTGCGTACACAAATTTATCAAACGCCCATTTAGGGAATTTTACCACAACATAGTCAAGCGCAGGCTCAAAGCAGGCATAGGTCTTGCCCGTAACCTGATTTATAATTTCGTCAAGACTGTATCCGATAGCGATTTTTGTTGCGACCTTTGCAATGGGGTAGCCAGTCGCCTTTGAAGCCAAAGCGGAGGAACGTGAAACTCTGGGGTTTACCTCGATAACAGCGTACTCGAAGCTTGTGGGGTGAAGCGCAAACTGACAGTTGCAGCCGCCCTCGACTTTAAGCTCGGAGATGATATTCAGTGCAGCGGTACGGAGCATCTGGTACTCCTTATCCGTTAGTGTCACCGCAGGAGCGATAACAATAGAGTCGCCCGTGTGAACGCCTACAGGGTCAAAGTTCTCCATAGAGCAGACGGTTATAACATTGCCCTTACTGTCGCGGATAACCTCAAATTCTATTTCCTTCCAGCCGCTTATGCACTTCTCGATAAGCACCTGCGTAATGGGCGAGAGACGCAAGCCGTTTGTGGAAATGTCCCGAAGCTCGTCCTCGTTGTAAGCGATACCGCCGCCTGTTCCGCCGAGAGTAAAGGCAGGACGAACGATAACTGGGTAATCTATCACCTCTGCAAAATCAACAGCGTCCTCAACAGTTTCAACAACCTTTGAGGGTATGCA
>CAMWRN010000193.1 GCA_947176675.1 uncultured Clostridia bacterium
GTGCTCACATGTGCGGCGGCGCATATATTTTTCTTTTCATAAATATGATCTCTGAAAATACCCTTGATATGTTCTTCCTCGGTCTCCGCCTTTTTTATGGAATTTTCCCGAAGCGCTTTTCTGTAGCGGACAAGCTTTGCGTTCCTGTATTTTTGCAGAGCGTAAAAACGCTTCCGTTCCTTGCTGCGCCGTTCTTCAACAGTCATAGTTTGGGTCGGGATATCGCTCCAGTGTTCGGAGTGGGACTCCTCTTTCGACGCGCCTATGAAGTGCGCGGAGTAATGCTTTTCGTCCGACCTTCCATAGCTGTGAGAATACGAGCTTGACTTTACCAAATCAAGCACCCATCTTTCGTATTCGGGATCGTTCTTCATGGCTTCAAAGCCCTCGTCTGAAATAAACACGGCGGTATAGCCGTTTGAGCGGTGAGAACCCGACGTCAGTTTGGAAATTTTTGATTGAATGTAAAGCTGATATTCCGTCATGGACATATCTTCCGTGTTTGGTCTGTCCGTGTTTCCGGTTTGGGAAATTATCAGCCTGTCGGTATTTGCGGCTGATTCCGCTTCTTTTTTCAGCGTTTCCGCAAATCCCGATGAATTGTTTTTAACGCTTTTTCGGGAGTACCCGGTTCCTGCCGCAGATAGTGAAAATGTACCCGAAATGTTCATAATCATGCTCCTTTCTTACGAAGTCCTGAAATTTATGCTTATATACTATATATCGGCTTTTGGCAGAAAATCTTTATAGCGTGTCTGTAAATTTATAATGTTTGACAAATTGACATCGGCATAATTTATATGGTATAATTATCCGCAGGGAAAGGAATGATTTTATCCGATGTCGAAAATAATTGTACTTGCCGATCTTCACGGTAATATGACTGCCGTTTCCGCAATGGAAAAAGAACTGAACGCGGTATCTCCCGATGAGATATGGTTTTTGGGGGACGCGGTGGGAAAAGGTCCCAACAACGCGGAGACCTGCGACTGGGTGCGGAAAAACTGCAGCCGTCTTGTCTGCGGAAATTGGGATATCTGGGTCTCTGACAGGAACAATAATTTCAACGGCAACGATTTTTACCAAAAGCAGATAGGCGAGGAACGTATGGAATGGCTTGGATCGCTCCCTGCCGAGGACGAGGTACTTATAAGCGGAATACGGTTTCGTCTGTTCCACGGCAGACCTGCAGCAAATCTTGTTCAGGGCTGGGACAGCGATGATTATATGTCGGATTTTTTCAATGCAAGCGGTAAAACCTACGGCGGGATAATCTGCGCCGACAGTCACCGTCCGTTCATACGGTCGACCCATTCGGGGTACGCTGTGAATACGGGCAGTATCGGCAACAGCCTCGGCGTACCCAAAGCCCACGCCCTGCTTATCGAGGGGGAGACAAACTGTCCCGAAACGGCTCCGCTGCGAATGACGATATTGAGCGTTCCCTACGACAACGAAGCGGCTGCGGAAATTGCGCGCCGTACCGAGGGATTGCCCTCGAAAGAAGCGTACATCAATGAAATTCTCACGGGGGTTTATTCAAGATAGGCAGGTAATTTTGTACCGGAAAACATATTTCCTGTTCTGTAAAAATTGTAACGGAAAGGATCGGTGTAAGATATGGAAAAAGGACGTATCATATTCCTGAACGGCGTGACAAGCAGCGGCAAGACTTCCATAGTCGAAGCTCTTCAGGAGCGCGACGATATATTTTTTTACGTTGTGGCAAACGATCTGTTTCAGGAGATCGTGGGAGATAAATATCTGCGTGAAAATTACTGGAAATATCTGAGCGAAGCAATAATCATGATGTACCACACCGCAAAGCTGTATTCGGATATGGGAAAAAATGTGCTCATCGACGGCATATTGGTTGAACGTGAGGAAATAAAGCCGCACTACAGCCGGCTTTTGGAAATACTTAAGGACAATCCTTTGGACATAGTTGAGGTTTGGTGTCCGCTTGAAATATGCAGACAAAGAAATATTGAACGCGGTGACAGATATGAAACTCAATCGGAGGAGCAGCATGAATTAATGGCGGAAAATATTAAGTACAGCGTGAAAGTTGATACAAGCCGGAACAGTCCTGCCGAATGCGCGGATATTGTTATGGACGCGCTGTTTTAATTTGTATAACATGAAATAATTTTTTACAGAAAAGGGGGCAAACGGAATGGAAAGCATATCGTCGGCAATAGCGGGAATTCTTCTTTTCGGGACGCTGGCGGTTTTAAGTATGTATAATGCAGTAAGGTGCGATAGGTCACTGCGCGAGTTCAAAAAGCACGGAAAATTTCAAACAGCTGAAATAATTTCCTATCAAAAAAGGAAAGAGAAAACGAGCGTAGGCGTAAGGTATACAACGGTCACACGATACGATATTACCGTCAGAATAGAGCTTTCACCCGAAAATACCGTAACACGGACGATACGCACATCGAACTTCCGGGCGCGGAAATACCGTTCAAAGTCACGCGCCAATGTCGCGTTTCTGCAAATCGACGGCAAGCCGGCGCATATAACCGATTTGAAAATAAAAGAGGATTTAAATTCGTCTCCCGAATTTTTTCTTTCGGCTGTGCTGTTTATAGTCTTTTCTGTGTTTTTTATAATGAATATTGTTGGAATGTTTGCTTAAAAGGGTTGTTGAAATTGAAATATTTTCTTATATATCTTGCAGCCGTCAGTCTTATCGCGATAATAATGACGGTATCGGACAAGTCCCGTGCAAAAAAGCACAAGCGGCGCATAGCCGAGAAAACCTTGTTTGGAACGGCGGTTTTAGGCGGTTCGGCGGCAATGTATCTGACCATGCTTGCAGTCCGCCATAAGACCAAGCACAAGAGGTTTATGATAGGTCTGCCGCTTATTATGATTGTTCAGGCGATTGTAATTGCATTTGTAATAAATCGTACATAAAAAATTTTTGAAATGTACTTGAATTACTGCGGATTAAGTGGTATTATCATATCGTAATATTTTAAACCGATGATTGAGAGTAGTAGCTTCGGAGGGTCACTAATCAGGCGCAAGCTTGTAACAGAGAGCCGCAGACGGTGGAATTGCGGCAGCGGATACCGATGTGAATGGACTCATGAGGGCAAACCGAGGAACGGAATATTCTGTTCGTTAGGGGCGACGCAGACCGTGCGTTATTCGGGGCGCGTATGTCAGTACGTTGCATTGAGAGGCGTTTTTACGCAACTTGGGTGGTACCGCAGGAAATTATATCCTGTCCCATTAAAGCCATATGGCTTTTGGGACGGGTTTTTTGTTTTTATTGGGTACACTAAACTCAAAAATTATTAAATTCAAATACATTGCTGTAAGCTGACACTTGCGGCGCATCATGAAAGGATTTGTTACTATGAAAAAACTCAAGTTCACATCACTTATTTTAGCGGCGGCTATGGCTTTGGGACTTTCCGCTTGTTCGGGCGGAAACGATACTCAGGACGGTACAAACGACGGCGGCGCTGCTTCCGCTGACACCTACAAGGTAGGAATTATCCAGTACGGCAGTCACCCCTCGCTGGACAACTGCTATCAGGGCGTTGAGGAAGCTCTCAAGGCTTCGGACATTGCCGACAAGCTGGAGATAGACCGTCAGGACGGCAATTTTGACAGCGCGACCTGCGACACAATTGCAAAAAATATGGTGGCAAAAAATTACGACATCATTTACGCAATTGCAACTCCCGCGGCTGTTTCGGCGTACGCTGCTGCGGCGAACACCGATATTCCGGTAATTTTCTGCGCAGTTTCAGACCCCGTTGCGGCAGGCATTGTTGAGGACATGGCTGCTCCCGGCGGTAACTGCACAGGTACCTCCGATATTCTTGACTTCAGCTCACAGGTAGAGCTTATTCAGGCTCTCCAGCCCGACGTTAAGAAGATAGGAGTTTTGTACACAACAAGCGAGGCTAACTCCGTTTCACAGCTTGCAAGCCTTAAAGAGGTTGCCGAGAGCAGGGGTATTGAAATAGTTGAGCAGGGTGTACAGGGCGCGGCTGACGTTCCCCAGGCTGCAACAACTCTTGCGGCAAAGGTCGACTGCATAAACAACTTCACCGATAACAATGTTGTAAGCAATCTTACGGTTCTTTTGGAGCAGGCAAACGCTGCGGGAATCCCAGTTTACGGCTCCGAGGTTGAGCAGGTTTCCAACGGCTGTATGGCTTCAATAAGCATTGACTACGTTGCACTGGGCAAGGTAACAGGTGAAATGGGAATTCGCGTCCTGAACGGCGAAAGCGCAGGAACTATCGCTGTGGGACAGATATCCGAGGGTACTCCCGTGGTAAACACAGAGGTAATGGAGAGGTTCAATATTGAGCTTCCCGAGGCGTACGCGAACGCTGAAAAGGTTACTACAAATACCGAGACGGCAGAGTAATTAAAATTTTTGCATGGCGTGAGACTTGTCCCACGCCATGTTATTATATTTATATTGTATAAGGTATAAGGCAGGGATATAAATGAAGATACTACTGTTCTGCGCAAAAGGCTTTGAAACAATGGAGTTCAGCGCGTTTGTGGACGTATTTGGCTGGGCGGGAAACGATTTCGGTTGTGACGTTCGGGTCGAGACCTGCGGGTTTGAAAAACAGGTCGTCAGCACATTCGGCGTACCGATTATTGTTGACAGGCTGATAGACGAAATTTCCGCCGAGGAATATGACGCACTGGCTGTACCCGGTGGCTTTGAGGAGTTCGGATTTTATGAAGAGGCTTTTGACGGAAAATTTTTAGATCTGATACGGCACTTTGACCGTCTTGGCAAGTATATTGCCTCGGTCTGCGTAGGGGCTTTACCCTTGGGAAAAAGCGGTGTGTTGAACGGCAGAAACGCCACGACCTACCATCTTAACGGCGGAGTACGGCAAAATCAGCTTGCGGAACTTGGTGCGGTGGTGGCGAACGAAAGAATAGTCGTTGACAGAAATATTATCACGTCCTATTGTCCCGAAACCGCTCCAGACGTGGCTTTCGAAC
>CAMWRN010000194.1 GCA_947176675.1 uncultured Clostridia bacterium
ATTGCGGAGGGTTCTGCTGAAAGTGAAATATTATTATCGGCAAAATGTATTCGTAATTTTGAGAATTTTGTTTATGCTGTCACAGAAAGCGGCAGAAACGCTGTCACGGCAGCCGAAGCAATATTATCACAAAATCCTGATGTCGTTATTATTATGAACGAAGTTGGCGGCGGGATAATTCCGCTTGAAAGATCCGAACGCAAAAAACGTGAAGCAGCCGGACAAACAGGCTGTATGCTTGCAGAAAAAGCTGAGACGGTAGTACGTTTAGTATGCGGAATACCAACAGTTCTGAAAGGAAAGCTATGAAAATTGTTTTTATTCGCCACGGTGCGACTGCGGGAAATCTCGAAAAACGCTATATTGGAAAAACTGACGAGCCGCTTTGCAATTACGGCATACGTCAGCTTGAAATAAAGAAATACCCTTCCGTCCGGCGTGTAATTTCAAGTCCGATGAAGAGATGTATACAGACCGCAAAGCTGATTTATCCCTCTGCCGAACCGATTATTTTCAATGATTTCAGGGAATGTGATTTCGGCGATTTTGAGGGTAAAAATTACAGCGATCTAAACGGGAACAGTTACTACCAAAAGTGGATCGACAGCGGCGGTGAGCTTATGTTTCCGAATGGAGAATTGCCGCTGAATTTCCGTCAAAGAAGCTGTGATGAATTTATCCGCGCCGTAAATACATTTGACAATGCCGACAGTATTGCATTTGTTGTTCACGGCGGCACAATTATGTCTGTAATGTCGGAATATGCGCTGCCAAGGCGCTCCTATTTCGATTATCAAATTGCAAACGGCTGCGGATATGTCACGGAATGGGACGGAAAAATAATTAAAATTCTATCGGAGTTAATATGAAATATTTTATTTTCGCATTGCCGCTGATATGCGGGTTTATTCTTGATTTGATTTTGGGCGATCCATATAATTTGCCACACCCCGTAAGGCTGATTGGCAATTTTATTTCTTGTCTTGAAAGCTTATTCCGAAAAATATTTTCCAATTACCCGCGGCTTGGAGGCACAATTTTATCGGTAATTGTATTGATTATTTCAACCACTGTTCCCGCACTGATATTGTTTATTTGCTATCAAATAAACGCATGGTTTGGAGTTATTGTTGAGAGTATTTTGACATACTATATGCTTGCGGCGAGGTGTCTTTGCAATGAAAGCATGAAGGTCTGCAAAGCAATTGAAGCGGACGATATTTACGCCGCACGGCAAGCGGTTTCAATGATCGTTGGACGCGATACCGATAATCTTGATAAAAATGGAATACTGTGCGCCGCTGTTGAAACGGTTGCCGAAAACACTTCCGACGGTGAAACTGCCCCGCTTTTTTATATGGCTTTCGGCGGTGCGGCAGCAGGATTTTTCTACAAAGCCGCTAATACTATGGACTCTATGCTCGGCTACAAAAATGATAAGTACATTGATTTCGGACGTTTTGCCGCAAAATTTGACGATATTTTAAATTATATCCCGTCAAGAATTTCCGCATTAATGATGATTGCGGCAGCATTTATTCTGCGTTATGATTTTAAAAGCGCATATAAAATCTGGCGGCGTGACAGAAACAGTCAAGAAAGTCCGAACGCCGCACAGATCGAAGCAGCGGCAGCAGGAGCGTTGGGTTTGCGGCTTTTAGGCGATGCATACTATTTCGGCAAACTGCACCATAAAAACACGATAGGCGATAATGCCCGCAAAATTGAAACCGAGGATGTTCGCCGTGTAAACCGACTTATGTTTACAGCAAGTTTTATAATGCTTTTATTTTCCATAGCAGTTCGCTTATTGCTTGCGCATTTTATTTTTTAAGGAGCTTTTATGGAACAATTTGAACACGGCGGAAACGCAAATTCTGATATTTTATACGATTTTTCGGCAAATATTAATCCGCTGGGGCTGCCCGAAAATGTCAAAAAAATCCTTATCGAAAATATCAATAATTTTTCACAGTACCCCGACCCCGATTGTAAAAATTTAATTAAAAAAATTTCTGAATGCGAAAATATTCCGCACGAAAAAATTATCTGCGGAAACGGTGCGGCTGATTTAATTTATCGGCTTATTTATGCCGTTATGCCCAAACGAGCGTTGCTTCTTGCTCCGACATTTTCGGAATACGAAAAAGCACTTGCGGAGGTCGGCTGCGAGATAAAATATCATTATCTGTGCGAAAACGAAAATTTTCAATTAACAAAGCGTTTGCTTGAAGATTTGCAAAATGTTGATATGTTTTTTCTTTGTAACCCAAATAATCCCACCGGAAAAATTGCAGAACCTAAAATGCTGAATGAAATTTTCCGCCGCTGCGAGCAGGAAAATATTCTTTTGATTGCGGACGAATGCTTTATGGATTTTGTCACGGACAAAGAAAAATATACCTTGCCAATACGGCGCGGAACGGTTGTCATAAAAGCTTTTACAAAAATTTATTCAATGGCGGGACTGCGGCTTGGCTATGCGATTTTCGGAGATGAAATTCTTGCAAATAAAGTACGGCATACGGGTCAATGCTGGAACGTTTCAATGCCTGCGCAGCTTGCGGGAACAGCTGCATTAGACGAAAAAAAATACATAAAAAAACTATTGATTTAATCAAACAGGAGCGAGATTATCTGTACAATTCTTTATGTGATATGAAAATTAAAGTATATTCATCTGACACAAATTTTTTATTATTTTTCAGCAAGTTACCGTTAAGTAAATTGCTGAAAAATGAAAGAATTGCAATACGAAGCTGTGATAATTTTATCGGACTCAATGAGAATTATTTTCGTATTGCAGTAAAAAATCACAGCGAGAATGTTATTTTGATAAACGCACTGAAAAAAATACTGAACGAAAGTGGGGAAAGCAATTAATTATGGCCAAAGCAATTATGCTTCAAGGTACAATGTCAAATGCAGGAAAAAGCTTTTTATGCGCAGCGCTGTGCAGAATTTTTAAGCAGGACGGTTATTCCGCAGCGCCCTTTAAGTCGCAGAATATGGCGTTGAACTCATACATTACCCGCAACGGACTTGAAATAGGCAGGGCACAGGCAATGCAGGCGGAAGCTGCGGGAATAGAACCGTCCGTTATAATGAACCCTATTTTGTTAAAGCCAACTACCGATATGGGTTCGCAGGTGATTGTAAACGGTGAAGTGCGCGGAAATATGCGGGCGGCTGACTATTTTAAATACAAAAAAACGCTTATTCCCGAAATTGAAGCCGCATATCGACAACTTGCGAAGCAGTACGACATTATTGTAATTGAGGGTGCAGGCAGTCCCGTTGAGCTTAATTTAAAATCGGACGACATTGTAAATATGGGTATGGCAAAAATTGCGGATGCGTCGGTATTTCTTGTGGGAGATATAGACAGGGGCGGCGTTTTTGCACAGCTTTTGGGTACTCTTTCGTTGTTGGAACAGGATGAACGTGAGCGTGTCAAGGGACTTATTGTAAATAAATTTCGGGGTGATATTTTGCTGTTTGCAGACGGCGTAAAAATACTTGAGAAAAAGGGGAAAAAGCCTGTTGTGGGCGTAGTTCCGTATCTGCATTGCGACATTGAGGACGAGGACAGTTTATCGGAAAAGCTGCTTAATAAAACCACAGATGAAATCGACATTGCCGTTATACGCTTGCCGAGAATTTCTAATTTTACCGACTTTGATGTTTTCGGTCAATTTAAAAATGTTTCTGTAAGATATATTGAAAAATGCTCCGAATTTGGCAATCCCGATATGATAATTATTCCGGGCAGCAAGAGCGTTATTTCCGATATGAAATGGCTGCGGGAGAGCGGCATTGAAGCTGCCGTAAAAAGAAATGCGGTTGGCGGTACGCCGATTTTCGGCATATGCGGCGGTTATCAAATGTTGGGAAAATTAATTTCAGACCCATATAGTAGCGAAAGCGGCGGTGAAATTCTCGGTATCGGTTTGCTTGATATGAAAACGGTTTTCCGTACCGAAAAGACAAGAACAAGGGTCAGCGGGATTGTGACGGCTGACGGCGGTGATTTTCCTACACTGTGCGGCGCACACGCAGATGGTTATGAGATACATATGGGCGAAACGGTCGGAATTGAAAAACCGCTGCTAAAATTAAGTGATGGGCGCACAGACGGGGCATATAAAAATAATATTTACGGGAGCTATTTACATGGATTTTTTGACAGTGAGGAGGTTGTGGGTGTAATTATAAATGCAATTTCAGAGCGCAAGGGTATTGCTGCAGAAAAAACAATAAACCGCTCCGAATATAAGGAGCGGCAGTATGATTTGCTTGCTGACGGTGTGCGAAAAAGCATTGATATGCAAAAAATATATGAAATGATTTGAGCTTATTTGTCCCCACTGGGGACTTCCTTTGAATAATCTTTTCCGTTTTTCATTACCTCCTATATCTTCATTTCTTCAAGCTGCTTGATTTCAGCTTTTATTATACTTGCAAAATACGCCGTTTCTCTGTCATAATAAGAATAATAGTCCTCGTCCTCGCTGTTATCATCTTCGGAAACGTCCCCGATGTAGTCAAGCATTTCATTAAGACATATGGTAAGTGCTTTCTTGATACCATTAGCAAGATTTGGATTTTTCTCAGCAGTTTCTGAAATGTACTCTTTGAACGCTCCACAGGTATCGTCAAGCTGTTCGGCAGATAAATCTTCAATGGAGATTTATCTATCGTTTAGCACTGTATATATTTTTTACACCACCGATTTTGTTCTTACAAAATCAATGCTTGCTAAAATAATCCTTTTTAATTTTTAATTCTCCGAAGCTTAAAAATATGCTTTTTCAGCTTCGGAGAATATTTTTTTACCCGAGTTAAATAACCATTCGCCAAAGGAGAAAAAGCTGTTTCACATACAGAAAAATCCGCCGAAAGTGTTTAAAAAAAGCATTTTCGGCGTATTTACTATTAAAAAGCAAGATATGTGC
>CAMWRN010000195.1 GCA_947176675.1 uncultured Clostridia bacterium
TTTATAATCTATCACAGTAAAGAAAAATAATTTAATCTACAATCCTTTGATATCGGATTCTTACAATAATACGCTAACTTTTCATGTCATTACGATATTAACAATATTTTTGCTCTTCTTGTTATGGGATAGCGAAACGCCGCGTCTGCGTCGTATTCAGTTTTCATTTATTCTTTCAATGCTGTGTAAGGTTGCTTCATGCAGGATAATCCCGCGTTCATATTTGGCACGGTAACTGTCTTTATTCAAGGCTTGGCGATAGGCTTTATAAACGGGTTGTTCTTTTGATAAGTAGCAACATTCTTAATCAAGACCGCTGTCGCTTTTCCACGTCCTTTAAGCTGTCATTTCGCTTGCCGCCGTGATTTCCTTAGTCTTAGCAGTTAAATCTGTGTACTACTTCCCTACAACACCACTTAAAGCACTTTTGTCAATCAGTCAAAAAAGAAATGTTTATACTTACACTATTGTACGATAAATGAAATCATAATGAACAGTATATGAAATACACTGTTCCAACATTGACAAAGCTAAAAAAGAATGATATAGTTATATAAGCATTATGATATGCAAATTTTGATGAAAGGAGGAATTTTGATTATGAATAAACAAACACTGAAACAGCTTGGGAGGGCTACATATTTTTAGTCCTTCCAAAAGAGGAGGATCTTATGAACATAGAAACTGATACAATGCTTGAAACAGTCAATCAAATAATTAAGAGCAATTTTGACTGCTGTGCCGAGGAAATAAGAAAATTTGAAAATGTTACTAATAATTTTGTATATTCCTTTACTGTATTAGGTACGCATTATATTTTAAAATTATACAGAAGCACGGACTGGCCCGAATACGGCAAAATCCAATTTGTAAATCAACTTTTAATTCGGAATAACATTCCCTGCGCCGAACTGATCGAATATAATCGAAATAATCAAATATTCCCGAACGGTTATCTGATAGAGCGAGAGGTACAAGGAACAGCTGCTGATAAAGCATCATTTAACAGAGCACAGGAAGTTGAGTTTTACGTCAAATTAGCGGAACTTGTTTCTTCCATTCACAATATAAAAATCAAAAACTTTGGATATATAGGCAGCGGTATTGCCTGTTATGAAAGCATGATGTCTTTCTTTGAGGACGAATTTGACAGGTTGGACGACGAATTAAAAGGAACTGTTTCAGAAACACTGTTAAGAAAAATGAAAGAAAAGTTTTTGGGTACAATGCGTAATTTTGAAGATTTACCGTCTGTTCTTTGCCATGGCGATCTGTCAAAGAAAAACATAATTTTGCAGGATAACGGCAAAATGTTTCTTATTGATTGGGACGATGCAATGGCGTTTAACTGGATGGCGGATATTTCTCGATTGACATTTTGGATGAAACTGAATTATAACAAACAGGAGAATGTATTGTTCAGAAATACATTTTTGGAACAATACCATACCGCTTACCGCAAATCTGAATTTGATATTTTTGAAAGCGCATTTCATATCTATTCAGCCTTGGATTCTCTGATCTTTTTTAAAAACATTGGTGATAAAGAAATGGAAAATCATTTAAAAAACTATCTCAACGGATTGGATTTGCAATAGGAGGTAGATGTTGACGTGAATATTTTGAGAACAAGCTCTGAGGACGAAATGATTTCTGAATTTTTAAAGGCAGAATATCGTTCCGAGAGATTTTCAGAACACATCAAAAAAGTTATGAAAGAGCTTTTGCTGGACAAGAGCATAATATTATCTGCAGACTTGAATAACACTGATGAAAATATTGCAAGAAAGAAGCTGCTCGGAGAATTTCGAGGATACGGCTTAAACCGCGAATTATTTGAAAATTTTCCAAATGAAATCCAATGGAGTTTATGCAGTTTTGTGAGCAGTGATCTAAACAACATCAGATACATTGATTACAGTTACTGGAATGAATTATCGAAAGGGACACATTTGCCTTTGATAGCTGCACAGACAATTCTAAACGGAATTGAAATTTATAATCAGAGCAATGCGGGTTTTATTAAAGCTGCGGAATTTATAAAAAGCGGCGGGAAATTTTCAAGACCTATCTTATTAACATCTGATTCAGAACATTTTGTTATTGTCGAGGGACATCTTAGAATAACAGCTTTTGCATTAGCGCTCGAACATTTTAATAATATTGAATGTTTAGTTGGAAAATGCAGCAACGATGATTTGAAAAAATGGATTTAGTACACAAGTGACAAGGCAAGACTCAACACAATAAAAAAGTATACGGAAAGGCTGCAATTACGCAGCCTTTCTCTTTTTGCCATAGTCTCTGCGGTCGGCAATCACCGTTGAGACTTCAATGTTGAAACGATAGTAAATGTCGATCTGCTGTATCCTATGCCCGCTGAACTTGCCGGAAGCATGAACTGCAATTTTTCAATAAGTTCGTGCATAATTTCGGAAGTAAGTTCCGCAATCTCGGTGTACTTCCAAACAAATTACAGAAATTGAGATGTGTCCGCCGACTTTTGCTTGAAGAAATTATTTACAGTGCAAGTCATACAGTTTATTACCTTTTTTCACATTGTGAAATAATCCAACAAATCCTGTCCACATCAGCAATTGATAGGTCTGCATAAATCGGCAAAGTCAACACTCGTTCGCTTATATACAGCGCGTTCGGAGTTAATTTCTCATCGAATATACCATGGAAACAATCAAAATTATTTGTAAGCGGGTAAAAATATTTTCTTGCTCCAATATTGGCTTCTCTCAATTTTTCAAAAACATCGTTTCTGTCTGCACCAAAAACTTTCTCGTCAATAACTATTGGAAAATATGAGTAATTAGGTTTTGTATTGTCATTTACAAAATTAATATGCAGACCGTCAATATTTTTCAGATTAGCTGTATACCGCTCATAAACAGCTTTTCTTTTTACGATTTCCCCGTCAATATGGCGTAAATTGCATAAACCCATAGCAGCGCAGAATTCGTTCATTTTAGCGTTTGCACCAATTCCATCTACCTTTTCGGGACCGGATATTCCGAAATTTTTCAGCTTATAAATAGCCTGTCCAAAATCGGGATTTTTAAAACATACTGCGCCGCCTTCAATAGAATTGAAAACCTTTGTAGCATGGAAGCTGAAGCATGAAACATCGCCGAAATTTCCAATTCCGATATTTTTATATTTAACACCAAAACAATGTGCAGCGTCATAAATTACTCTTAAATTATATTTTTTTGCAATATGGTCGATCTCTTCAATATTGCAAACATTTCCGTAAACATGAACCGGAACTATTGCGGAAGTTTTTTCGGTAATCAATGCTTCAATTTTATCAGCATCAATGGTAAAATCGTCAGGATCGATATCACAGAAAACAGGAGTCAAACCGTTTCGTACAATAGCATGCGTAGTGGAAGCAAATGTAAACGGAGTTGTAATGACTTCCCCGGTCAATCCTAATGCCTGCATAGAAAGCTCCAACGCCATATGTCCATTGATAAGCAGTTCAACGTTATTAACTTCCATATATTTTATTAATTCCGCTTGAAACTGTTTGTGCTTTTCACCCATATTTGTAAGCCAATGGCTTTCCCAAAGCGGTTTTATTTCTTTTATATATTCCTCAAAATCTGGCATTGAGGAACGTGTGACATTAATATTATTCATTTATTAATCCTTCCAAATACTATCTGAACATATTATCAATAACTTTAATGACAGAAAATTACGCCCTATTTTCCTGTAATCGCAATTCATAACAATGTTAGCAACCGAAATAATTGTTGATGTTACCGGTGTTGGAATATCAAGATACACTCCCAGTGATTCAAGCGGCACCAACCCATTTGGTACGTCCTCTTCTATATACCTGTGATGTATACTCTGAGGTGCATCAATTCCGCGATAATAAATATTATTTTGCAGATTTTCAAACAAATTTTTCCCTTGGGTATTATAACATCTTTTAAGTCATTCCTCAGTTGACTCGATATTTATCCCCATGGCTTTTGCAATAACAATTCTCTCTGAATCAATTTTTTCAAGAACATCTGCAATGCTTTTTGAAATTCCGTCATAATAATATTCAAATTTAGTTTTTTCACTTTCGATCCATCCTATATTCATCAAAACAGGAACACAGTGCAAAACCATTCCGATATTTCCGAGAGATGTTACCATATAGTTTTTCTCGGCTATAAAATTTTCGCGAATACATGATGGTATTGCATTTATAATTCTCTGCAAATCATCGCTGTTTAAAGTCGAGATCTGTATACCTTTTTTCAGGACATCATATACTTTGTTCCTCCCATATGGACGTTAAATTCTATTATAAAAATCTCATCATCATTAATAAGAGCTTGTATAAGTATAGGACAATCCGACAAACCAAATGCTGTCGATATATCATTTGCAGCAGATATTATTTTATCATTATATCGTTCAATATCAGCAACAGGATACACACTTTTATAAATAGTAAAATAATTTTCCGAATCAGGAAGCTTTTCCGTTTCGGAAACCGATAAAATTTCAACACCGTTTTTGCCTGCCCAAACATCAATGGATATCTCACGTCCGTCAACAAATTTTTCTGCGATAACACTGCCGCATCTGCTTAATAAAAAAGCATTTTCCACGGCAGAATTTAATTCATTATAATTATTTACAACAGTTACACCCTTTGAACTGTTGCAGTCACAAGGCTTGATAACAAGAGGAAAATCCGGTAACTTATATTTATTTTCTTTCCAAGAATATTCACTGTCGAAAAAAATTGACTGCGCAGTAGGTATATTTTTCTCAATCAATCTTTTTTTCATGTACATCTTATTGGTAACATTCATTGCTGTTTCAGCCGAAATATATGTAGGGAGCTCAAATCTTTCCGACACGCTAGAAACTGTCAGCGAAGCCTGATCAGTACAAGCTGTTGTCACTATATCAACACTTTCTGATAATGCCA
>CAMWRN010000196.1 GCA_947176675.1 uncultured Clostridia bacterium
CATCTCCCTTATTATATATAATATTTAGTTTTTGCTCTTAATGTATTCATCCATTGCCTTTGCAGCGGTCTTGCCCGCACCCATTGCAAGAATTACCGTAGCCGCACCGGTTACAGCATCTCCGCCAGCGTAAACTCCCTCGCGAGAAGTAAGACCGTTTTCATCGGCAACAAAGCAGCCGCGGCGGTTGGTATCCAGACCTTTAGTGGTGTTTCTGATAAGCGGGTTCGGCGAAGTACCGATTGACATGATAACACAGTCGACATCCAGAACAAACTCAGAGTCTTTCTTTTCCACAGGACTTCTTCTGCCGCTCTCGTCAGGCTCTCCCAGTTCCATCTCAACGCACTTCATTCCGGTAACAAGCTTATGCTCGTCGCCAAGAATTTCCACGGGATTGTTGAGGGTCTTGAAGATAATCCCCTCTTCCTTGGCATGCTCGATCTCCTCGTTACGTGCAGGCATTTCAGCCTCACCGCGGCGGTATACTATGTATACGTTCTCCGCGCCAAGACGCTTGGCGCAGCGCGCTGCGTCCATAGCAACGTTTCCTCCACCTACTACCGCAACGTTTTTAGCGTGCTGAATAGGCGTATCAGAATTTTCGGTGTAAGCCTTCATGAGGTTTGTACGTGTAAGGAACTCGTTTGCAGAGTACACACCCTTAAGGTTCTCCCCAGGGATACCCATAAATCTGGGCAAACCTGCGCCCGAACCGATGAAGACCGCTTCAAAACCCTGCTCGAAAAGCTCATCAACTGTGATTGTCCTGCCCACAACAATGTTGGTGTTTACCGTTACGCCGAGAGCCTTAAGACCGTCGATCTCCTTTTGAACGATAGCCTTGGGCAGACGGAATTCGGGTATACCGTACACCAAAACGCCTCCCGCAAGGTGGAGAGCCTCGAATATAGTTACTTCGTAGCCGAGACGTGCAAGGTCGCCCGCGCAAGTAAGACCCGCAGGTCCCGCACCGATTATAGCAGCCTTGTGACCGTTAGGCTCGGGTTTCTTGGCTTCAGAATTGCTGTGTTCATTGTGCCAGTCGGCAACAAAACGCTCCAGTCTGCCGATACCTACGGGATCGCCCTTGATACCGCGAACACACTTACCCTCGCATTGAGTTTCTTGGGGGCAGACACGTCCGCAAACAGCAGGAAGTGAACTTGACGCACTTATAATGTCATACGCACCATCGAAATCCTCATCCTTAACCTTTTGGATAAATGCGGGAATATCAATATTTACGGGACATCCGTTTACGCAAGGCTTGTTTTTGCAGTTGAGACACCTATCTGCCTCATCAACAGCAGTCTCTTTAGAATATCCGAGTGCGACCTCTTTGAAGTTTTTATTTCTCACGTTGGGAGCCTGTGCGGGCATTTCGTTCTTTTTTAAGGACATATTTGGCATTTTACTTTACCTCCTTTTGGAAGAGATTGCAGACTTCCTCATGCTTTTGGCGTTCAAAGGACTTATACATTGCAGAACGCTCCATAGCCTCGTCGAAATCCACAAGATGTCCGTCAAAGTCGGGACCGTCAACGCAGGCAAACTTGGTCTCTCCTCCTACGGTAAGACGGCAGCCGCCGCACATTCCTGTACCGTCGATCATGATCGGATTCATGGAAACCACGGTCTTTATGTCATACTGCTTTGTCAGCGCGCAAACAAATTTCATCATTATCAGCGGACCGATCGCAATGACCTCATCGTACTTTTCACCGCTTTCGATAAGCTGCTTGAGAGCGTCGGTAACAAGACCTTTTGTGCCGTGAGACCCGTCGTCAGTCATCATACAAAGCTTATCTGAGACCTCGCCGAATTCCTCTTCAAGAATAACCAAGTCCTTATTTCTGAAGCCGACGATAGAGTGTACCTCGCAGCCCAAATTATGGAGCTTCTTTGCGATAGGGAACGCAATAGCGCAGCCTACGCCGCCGCCAACAACGGCTACCTTTTTGAGTCCATCGGTATGGGACTCAACACCGAGAGGTCCTACAAAATCCTGAATGAACTCGCCCTCGTTCTTCTGATTTAGCTTTTCGGTGGTAGCTCCCACTATCTGGAAAATAATAGTAACCGTACCCTTATCCCTGTCGAAATCCGCAACAGTAAGTGGGATACGTTCGCCATTTTCGTCAACTCTAAGAATAATAAACTGACCCGGTTCAGCTTTTTTGGCAACCATGGGCGCATCGATATCCATAAGTGTAACCGTAGGGTTAAGCTCTTTTTTTCTTACAATTTTATACATTATCTCATTCCTTTGAAAAAAATTATTAAGTAAATATCCGCGCAGTCGCGACTATAACTTTAAGTTCGGTGGCTTATGCGGACGTATACATTTTACGGTCTCAGACCCATGCCGCCCTCAAGTGTAAGAGTCTCGCCTGTCATATACTTAAAGTCGGGAGAAGCAAGCTGTACACAAACTCTGCCTATTTCAAGCTCGGAGTTTCCGTAGTGACCCATAGGAGGCATATGAACATTCGCCTTGAAAGCATCAGGATAAGCCTCCTGGAACTGTTCAAGCTGAGCAGTCCATGCGAGAGGGCATACAATATTCACATTAATTCCATCCTTACCCCACTCGGTAGCCGCAACTCTTGTAAGACCGCGAATACCCTCTTTTGCGGCGGCATATGAGCACTGACCGAAGTTTCCAAAAAGACCTGCACCCGAAGCAAAGTTGATTACCGACCCCTTTGTCTCTTTAAGATAGGGATAGCAGGCTTTCATATAGTAGAACGCAGCATAAAGCCCTGAAAACATAGCAAGATTAAACTGCTCAGTTGTATGCTCCGCAAGAGGAACACCGGAAGCGGAAGCCTGTGCGTTATTAATAAGCACATCGATCCTGCCGAAAGTCTCAATAGTTTTGTCAATAACATTTTTAACAACAGCTTCGTTATCGCTGCCGTCGCTTATGTCAGCCTGAACTGCAAGAACTTTAATACCGTACAGCCTTTCAAGCTCTTCCTTGGCACCTTCGAGCTTTTTCACATTACGACCTGTGATAACAAGATTTGCACCCTCCTTGGCATAAGCGGTAGCAATGCCATAGCCGATAGAACCGCAGCTTCCGTCTTTGAGGACTGCTCTGCCCGCTCCGGTGATTATAGCGGTTTTCCCCGTAAGATGACCCATTTAATACCATTCCTTTCTATTTTTATGCAGAAAAAATTTCCGCAGAATTTAACAAATCAAACAAAAAATCAAGTATTTTCCTGTGACAATCCATACAATATATATTATAACTCTATTAAGCGAGATTGTCAAGAGTTAAGCGATATAAAAAACTGTTTCCTTTTTTCCCGACACGCAAGACTGCTCCCGCGGCAGTCAGGACATTCAGCATATATGAGGCGTAGCTTCTTCCAGCGCCGCACAGAGAACCAAATTCAGTTGAGGTAAACTCCTCCGAAAGTCCCTGCGGGATAAAATATTCCCAGTCATGCAAACAGTCTATATGTATTTCTTCCGCAAGCTCCAGCGGTATCCTGTCATACCGCACATAGCCGCGCCTCCTGCCGCGCTTAAGTCCCTCAGTTTCAGGGGGACGGCGATACTCATCCACATCCAGCATAACGATGCACAGGCGGAAATTTTCATGGTTCAGGAATTGCTTGATCTTATACAGTTCGGGGAAAATATCCCGTGGTTCTCCCTTTGAGGGAGATTTGCGTTTTCTGCCCTGCTCCCCCGTTTCGGGGTTTATGGGGATTATCCATTTCTGCCTTACAATTGGGTGAACAACCGTTACTCTGCTGACGGCTAAAAAAGCTTCCAGTTTCTTTCTCAGCCTTGAAAAATCTCCCGTTTGGATCTCAATAATGCCGTCCTCGCCGACTATATCCGCAACAAATCCGCCCACCCTGCTTTCATGGCTGTCCGCATAAGGCTCGAAATAATTTTTCAGCACCGCATGGACGGTTTTCTCGCCGTATGTACCTATTCCCGCGCGGACATGTTCTCCATTCAGAACTTTGCTTCTTGCATCGTAAAATTTTTGTTTATCCATTTTGCTTCGCCTCGCTTTTTATAATTATACCATATTTCCCGTCCGTAATCAAGAAAAAGCAGTCCCCATGCTTTGGGAACTGCTTTTTCGGTTCGGATCTTATCCGTTAGGACAAAGCTTACTTATTGTCCTGATCGTTGTTTTTGCTGTTTTTCTGCTGATTCTGGCTGCTCTTGTTGTTCTGCTGGTTCTGATTATTCTGCTGATTCTGGTTGCTGCGGTTGTTCTGCTGGTTCTGATTATTGTTTTGATAGCTCATTATATTCGCTCTCCTTTTTATTTTTCTCCGTATATTTTTAAATCCACGGAGCCAAATTATACACAACGCTTGAAAATCAAGAAAACATGGTGTATAATGATATTAATTATTTGCAAAGGAATGATGTTTATGCACAGCAGCGGAATTTTGCTTCATATTTCCAGTTTGCCCGGCAGATACGGTATAGGAACCCTCGGTTTCCGGGCTAAAAAGTTTGTGGACTTCCTTGTTAAAAGTGGTCAGGAATACTGGCAAATCCTTCCAATAGGGCCTACAGGATACGGCGACTCACCTTACCAAAGCTATTCAGCCTTTGCGGGAAATCCACTGCTTATCGACCTTGATGCTCTTATTGCCGAGGGTCTGATAAGTGCGGACGACCACGATTTGCAGGTCATCGAAAAAAAGCGGGATTTTATTGACTACGCACAGCTTGACAGCTTCAAGCAGATCGTTCTGAAAAAAGCCTGCACAGCTTTCTTTGCAGTGGCGGACACGGAAAAGCTTGAAAGCTTTGAAAAGTTTTGTACCGGCAACGCTTTCTGGCTTGAGGATTACGCTCTGTTCACCGCATTAAAAAAGAATTTCCGTAATATGATCTGGACAGCGTGGGACGACGATATACGTCTGCTTCTT
>CAMWRN010000197.1 GCA_947176675.1 uncultured Clostridia bacterium
TTACTTCATAACCCGTAACATTTACACACGGGTCCCAAGTAAGTACAAACGACTTATTTCCTGCCGACGCGGAAAGATTTTCGGGAATATCCGACGCAGGCTCGGATATTTTGTTTTCCATGCCGTTTACAAATTCAACATATGAAATTTCGGCAATGGAACTTTCCTTTCTCATGCCGGAAATTTTAAATACTACCCTTTTGACCGCAATTTGACTGCCTAAATTTATACGGATATTTCCGCGGCTGTCTTGTTCTACGGTAACGTTTCCGTCGTCCAGCAGGTGGTGAACACCGTTTTCTATCAGAGCGATCTGAGTATATTCTCCGCCGTTTTCGTCTATGTAGTCAATGTAAACCTCAGCCTTTGTAACAGGATTTTCAGTAGAAACGCCGATGACTATTCCGTCCGCGCGCGCAGCAAGCCCGCGGTCGGTAACGTCAAACTGCAAAACTATGGGATCTTCGGCAGAAATAATGCCGCCGTCGATCGTTGCAAGCTGCACTCCACCGTTCTTTACAAAAAGACTTTCAAGACTGCCGCCGGCTGTGTACGTACCGTCGCCTACAGAGGGTTTTATAACCGTGGACGGAATCAGCGTTTCAATCGTCGCCTGAGTATTTTCGGAAACATTATAGCCTTTTGCAAGATATTCCAAGTCCACCAAGTCAATGATTCCATCACCGTTAAGATCGGTAACGCCGCTGTTTGTTCTGCTGTCTATAGCATCGGTAAGCTGTTTTCTGTCTCTGTCGTCAACAATTCCGTCATTGTTAGCGTCGCCTATAAGCAGAGTCCCGGGGTGAGTGCCCCTGTTATAATCAAAACCATCGGCAAAGCCTGTCATAAGCTTAACGGAAGCAGCCTGCTTATCCACATTTATTACCTGCTCATAATCGGCAAAACCGTCTGCGGATACTTTAAGGGTATAATAACCGTCGGAAAGTCTTGAAAAGCATACCTCTTCAGCCTCATCTCCCGCTCCGAGAGCCAGACTTTGAGTCATGATCCGCCCATCATTTCCTGTGAGCACCGCTGTAAAATCAACATCTCTTTCCAACATCAGTGTAGGGGAAATACTAACGTTGACCTGTCCGGTACCTGTACTGTCTATATCTGTATTTTCAGCCAAAACTGTACCGCTTGTCTGCAATGCAAGCCCAAAAGCCATGATAACAGATACTGCTTTTTTTCTGATTTTTTTCATATTTATTACCGTTCCTTTCCGTTTAATTATCCTCTCTTTTAAAAAGTTTTCAAAAGCCGCACTAAACGGCATATATTTGTATAGCATTGTCTACTATTGCCAATTACGGTTATTTTATCATAAAAATATGAAATTTTCAAGTACTGAAATTGAGCTTAACCGAATCAGTTAACATAAACTTCAACGCTTAAATACCACTCAGATCTCTGATAACTTCACCTGCAATGATAAGTCCGGCAACAGACGGCACAAAAGCCGTACTACCCGGTACCGTTCTTTTCCCGCACTCCTCGTCCGACGGCAGCGGCGTGACGGGCGGCTCTTTGGAATACACAACCTTCAGCTTCTTCACTCCCCTTTTCCGAAGCTCTGTACGCATTACCCGCGCAAGAGGACACACCGAAGTGGCATATAAGTCTGCCACTTCAAAACCGGAAGGATCAAGCTTGTTTCCCGCTCCCATGGAACAGATTATCGGCGTTCCGGCTTCCCGGGCTTTCATAACCAGCTCAATTTTGGCGGAAACAGTATCCACTGCGTCTATCACGTAGTCATATCGGGTAAAATCGAAATCATCGGAATTTTCGGGCAAGAAAAATTTTCTGTACGCCCTGACCTCCGCTTTCGGATTTATAAGTGTGATACGCTCTTTCATCACATCGGTCTTGTATTGCCCTACCTTGTCGAGAGTAGCAATTATCTGGCGGTTTATGTTTGTAACGCTTATAACATCGCTGTCGATAAGGTCAAGCGCACCCACTCCCGAACGAGCAAGAGCCTCTGCCGCGTGACCTCCAACGCCGCCTATTCCAAATACCGCAACGCGGGAATTTCTCAGTTTTTCCATGTTCTCTCTTCCTAAGAGAAGCTCTGTACGCGAAAATTGGTTCATATATAAGTACACTCCCGAAAAGTTATTTCAAAAAATATTATACAGCATTTCCCTCAATTTGTACATACTACACCGATTTTTTAGTAAGTATTTTTCGGATAATGCGATCCGTGTTTGACGTGAGAGGTATTTTGTGGTACAATTATATAATATTTTAACGGAAAGAGCTGATCCAAATGATTGAAGAATATGCGGAAAAAATGCAGTCGCTTGCAGTTTTCAGAGGAATTTTGCGTGAGGAGACCGTTTCAAAGCTGCTGAAATTCCTGATCTCACCCTCTGCTGAAAGCTACGGCGATTTTGTTTCCGGACTTTACGAACACGGCGATTCTTTGACCGACTTCCTAATCGAAGCAGTTGCCGAGGACGAAAATCCGTATATAAAAAGAATATCCGAGCGCAGAGAAGTCCCTCCCGAAATAGACGGCGCTGCTCGGCGCGAGCTTGTTTTTTTACAGGAGCTTTCACAGCTTACCTCCGAAGAAGCATGGACTGCCGTTGGAACCGGAGAACCCTTTTCCCGCTGGAGCGTTCACGAAACGGATTTTCTCGAAATTTACCGTGAAAGAGTTTCAGCTCTGCACACCCGCGGCTTCGGAATGTTTGCCAAATACCATGCGTTCTGCTTCAAAGACGGAAGCATTGTCCCCATAAAAAATCCCGATCCTCAAAAGCTTTCGCAGCTTTCGGGATACGAGCTTGAACGTGAAAAGGTCATCGCCAATACAATGTCCCTGCTTCGTGACAGACCTGCCCAGAACGTGCTGCTGTACGGCGACGCCGGTACGGGAAAGTCCTCCACGGTAAAAGCGATCGTAAACGAATACCAAGATATGGGTCTGCGGCTTATCGAACTTACAAAGGCGCAGCTTGGCGAGCTTCCCGCGGTAATAGAAAAAATTGCCGCAAATCCCCTTAAATTCATCATTTTTATCGACGACATTTCTTTCTCCTCCGACGACGACAATTTCAGCGCACTGAAAGCGGTTCTTGAGGGCGGAGCGGCAGCGAAAACCCCAAATACGGCTATCTACTGTACAAGCAACCGCCGCCATCTTGTCAGGGAAACATTTTCAAGCCGTCAGGGAGACGAGGTACACGCCTCCGATACCCGCGAGGAACAAATATCTCTGTCGGAACGATTCGGATTAAAGGTTGCATTTCTTAAACCGAATAAAGATACTTATTTACAGATAGTGGAAAAGCTTGCAAAGGAGTACGGCGTTGAGGTCACTTCTGACCTGTTGACCCGCGCGGAAGCCTATGCACTGCGGAGAAGCGGACGTTCGGGCAGAGCGGCGCGGCACTTTATCGAGCTTGAAGCCGGTAAAACGGGAGAGCAATAATATGACGGGAATTTATTTCAGCGGTACA
The DNA here is from genome assembly GCA_947176675.1 of uncultured Clostridia bacterium. Lineage (GTDB taxonomy): Bacteria > Bacillota > Clostridia > Oscillospirales > Ruminococcaceae > RGIG8773. The sequence goes on from CAMWRN010000197.1 coordinate 3,474, forward strand.
GGCAATACCAAACATTGCCTGTCTGTGTTTTTAGACAGGTTCGGCGGCAAAATGTTCTCTATAGAGGACGAAAACACCGTCCCCTGCGCTAAAGAGCGATAACGCCATAGTGTTCGCCTGCCCGATATACTACAGCAGTCTGCCGAAAATCGCACACGACTTTATTGTGTGCAACAAAGACCTGTGGATCGGAAAAAGAATTTATATAGTAGCCACTATGGGACTTTTCAGCGGCGACGGCGCAGGCGTTTCGGCAAGGCTTTTCCGCAGGTACGGAGCAGAAATTTTGGGCGGACTGCACCTGCGTATGCCCGATTGTATCGGAGACGTAAGCGCTCTGAAAAAGTCTGAGGAGGAAAATAAAAAGCTTATCGAAGCCGCCCGTTCCAAAGCGGAAAACGCGGCGAAGCTTTTTTCCGAGGGTAAGCCCGTCCGCGAAGGACTGGGTTTTTTCAGTCGCCTTTCGGGACTGTTCGGTCAGCGGCTTTGGTTCGGCTCCAAGACCCGCAATTATGCGGAAAGTCCGTCATTTGACGGTGAAAAATGCGTTGGCTGCGGCGTTTGTTCGGAATGCTGCCCTATGAAAAATATCCTCGTTGAAAACGGAAAAGCCGTCGGCGGAAACCGCTGCACTATGTGTTACCGCTGCTTTTCAAAGTGTCCGAAGCAGGCGGTCACAATTATTGGAAAAAAGGTTATCGAGCAGTACCGCGCAGAAAAATATTTATGAAAAAATTCCCTAAGCTATTGACGTATTCGGGGAAAAATGTTAAAATAAGAAAAAATGTTCGATTTTTTAATGGAGGTAAATTATGGCAGAAAAGAAAAAAGCCGAGAAAAAAGAAGCGGTCGTCAAACTTACAAGCGCGGACGAAAAGAAAAAGGCTCTCGAAGCGGCTATAGCGCATATTGAAAAGCAGTACGGCAAGGGCGCGGTAATGAAGCTGGGTCAGGCTGCCGACTTTAACGTTGACGCTATCCCAACAGGCTCTATGACCTTAGACATGGCTCTCGGAATAGGCGGCGTTCCCCGCGGAAGAATTGTAGAAGTGTACGGTCCCGAAAGCTCAGGTAAGACGACTGTTGCTTTGCAGATAGTTGCGGAAGCTCAGAAAATGGGCGGAGAAGTTGCTTTCGTCGACGTTGAGCACGCCCTCGACCCGGTTTATGCAAAGGCTTTGGGCGTTGACATAGACAATATGCTGGTCTCCCAGCCCGACAGCGGCGAGCAGGCTCTTGAAATTGCCGAAGCGCTGGTGCGTTCGGGCGCGCTTGACGTTATCGTTCTTGACTCGGTGGCGGCTATGGTCACGAAAGCCGAAATCGACGGTGAAATGGGCGATACGCACGTGGGACAGCTGGCAAGACTTATGTCACAGGCGATGAGAAAGCTCACGTCGGTAATTTCCAAATCCAACTGCGTGGCGATTTTTATC
>CAMWRN010000198.1 GCA_947176675.1 uncultured Clostridia bacterium
GAAATATAGTATCACATCTATTGACTTTTGTCAAGAGTAAATGTATACTGAATTTGAGCTCAAATAAAAATGTTCCGGAACAAAAAAGGAGGAATAAAAATCGCAAACGAAATTATTTTTACGGAGTTAAAATTCCGAAAGGTTTCCGCCGAGGATTTATCTGAAACGTTGGGAATAACAAAGCAGACGTTAATGCAATTGCTTCGTTTTGAGGTGGACGAGCAGGAGCAAATTAAAATGCTTTGGCTGATAAATAATTTGTCCCAATAATTTATGTTTAGACAAATTATTTTTAAAACAAGCTTGAAAATTATGTCCGCAAAATCCCTTACTTATGTAGGGGAGCAACAAATCGCAAGCATAGAAATGTAATACTACATTTCACAGGTTTTGCCAATTTGCATACGTCCGTTTTGGACGTACAAATCGGAAATAATTAAGGGAACCCAAGCCCTTAATCCAAAACCAAGACAAAAATAATTTGCTGACATACAAAAATAAATGATACGAGGTTCGCAAATCGTATCGGAAAGAGAGGATTTTTAATGGCAAGAAAAAGGTCTATCGAAACGATAAATAAGGAGCTTGACAGGCTTGAAAATCGTGAGAAATCATTGCAGACGGATATTAATTCCGTACAATCGGAGAAAGAAAAACTGCTCGGTGAACGTGATGAAATTCTTGAAAAAGAGCGGCGTGAAAAGGTAGATAAAATAGCCGAAATTGTCTATGAATATTTCGGCGAAAGCGTTGCTCCCGACAAGTTCAGAGAAACTCTTGAATATGTTTTTGCAATTGACGAGGTCAAAGATTTTATTAAGTACGAAAATGAAAAAACTAAACTTGTTTCGACAGGGAATACTGCTGCTGAAAATATTGAAATGGAGGCTGCTGATTGATTAGACAAAATCGCAAATACAAAAATCTGACATTTACCTTTGAAGAATGGAAACGTATCGAGCAATTATCGGCGGAATGTAAAATGCGTTCGGCAACTTACATAAAGCAAATGGCTTTGAACGGCAGGATAATTAATATTGACCTTAAAAATTATCACGCCGTCATTTCCGAGCTGAATAAAATCGGCAGCAATATTAATCAGATTGCTCGTGTTGCAAACGCTTCAGGATATTCCACACATGATGAATTGAGACAGCTTGAATTTTTTCGGAGGGAAATATGCCGTATATCAAAGTTATTTCTGTCAGAAATTCTGTCGCAGGCTGCCTGAAATACATTGCAAATCCTGATAAAACCGAGGGACAATTTTATTTATCAAGCTTAAATTGCTCCGAGGATATTTCGGTTGCCGAACAGGAATTTTGCTTAACATATCAGCATTATTCTCATAAGAATTTTTATTCCAAACCAAACAAAAACGGCAAATCTTCCGTAAAGGCATTTCATATCATTCAGTCATTTAAGGCGGGGGAATGTAATGCGGGAACAGCTCATAAAATCGGTTTGGAATGGGTACAATCTGTTTTCGGAAAGAATTTTCAGGCGGTTATCTGTACTCATACAGATCGTGAGCATATCCACAATCATATTTGCCTTTGTCCCTATGACTTGGACGGAATTAAGTTCAACAGCAATAAGAAATCTCTTGAACGTATTCGGAAAGTTTCCGATGAGATTTGCAGGAATTATGGGATTTGTGAAATGGGAAAGCTGACAAGCGATAAAACCCACATTCCCGTTGGAGTTGGCTATGGCGAATGGAAACACAGGAAATTCGGTACTTCATTGAAAGAAATTATCCGCAGGAAAATTGATTATCTTATCAGAAATTCTGCCAATTTAAGCGACTTATTATTACAGTTGGAACAGCAAAATTTTGTTATCAAACGCAGCAAATATATTTCTGTGAAAGCCCCCGAACAGCAGCGTTTTGTGCGGCTTAAATCTTTAGGAGCAAATTATTCCGAAGAAAACATTTCACGGCGTATTCTTGATTTGCTTCCGAAAACCAAATCCCTTGATGAAATTATTTCGGAGGTTATGGAGGAATTTCAAAATCGGACGGAAAAGTTTTCTTTTGCTAAAAGCGTTAGGGATACAACCGCTGTGCTTGCAAGTCAGCTTGCAATTATTAATGGTGAGGGATTATCTTCAATTACGAAAGTGGAAAACAAGCTGTCCGAGATTGAAAAAAATATTGCGGATACACAGTCACAGATAAATAAATTAGAGGCTGATAAAAATTCTGCAAGTGAAATTATTTCAGCGGCAGAACGATATTTTAAAAGATATTCTGTTTTTAAAAAGAGTGCTGAATATCCCAAATCCAAACGGCAAGACGACAAGGTTTTACTTACAGAATACGGAATAAAGTCGCTTGATGATATTACTAGGTTCCGTGAAAATATACAGGAGTATTCCGAAAGGATTACTGCATTACAAACGCAAATTAACGAAATCAAAAAGAAAGAAGATGATTACAAAAATATAGTTGATACTTACAAAAATTGTTCCGATGATGATTATATTTCTCGTCTTGTAAAGGCTGCCCGCGAGAAAATGGACAGACAGGAAACAGCTAAGTTAAAGGCTTTGCAGGAAGAAAGCTATACCATTTATTCTTGCGGAAACAATGATTATTTACCCTTTAAACAGCTTGATATGAAGCCAAATGTTGACAATTATATTAAGAAAAACGTTGGCTGTTGGTTTGACATTGATGGTAATACCGTTGGCGATAAGCTTGAAAATATTTATCAAAACTGTCCCGATATGGTTGTTGGTGATGTTATCGTTGTAAGAACGCAAAACCGTGAAACTGCTTTTTATGTCAATGATTACGGGTTTATTGCGTTTGAAGGATTTATGAAATCTCGTTTGGAACAATTACGACAGAAGCAATTACATGAAGAAAAACAGAAATTGACCGCTGCTAAAAAACGCAGCAGATAGGAGTTAAATGATTAGAAATGTATCATCTGCAAATTCCGCCGTAGTTAATACGGCAACAAAAACCAGTTATGAAATTAAGGTCGGGAAAACGGTTTACTCGGTAAAGCACAAATGGGAAAATGCCGATATATCCGACTTGATTTCGGATTATATCGCAGAAAAAATTCAGCGGATAAAAACCGCAAACGCTGCTTAAATTTATTTTTCAAAGCGGTTGATTTCATCAGAAAATTATGCTATAATATATCTGTAATCAACCGCTTTGCTCAATTTTGAAAGGAGTTTATTTTTATGGAGCAAAGCAATTATTTATTTAACGCAGCGTGCTACTGCCGCTTATCAAAGGACGACGAGAACGACGGTACCAGCGTTTCGATCGAATCGCAGATTCAGATTTTATCCGATTTCTGCAAAGAAAACAATTTAAAAATTTTCGATTTTTATTGTGACGATGGCTTCACGGGCACGAATTTTGATAGACCAAGCTACAAGCGCATGATGTCGGATATTGACAAAAATCTGATAAATACAATCGTTGTAAAAGACCTGTCACGTTTCGGGCGAAATTATATTGAGGTCGGAAAGCATATTGAAGAAATCTTCCCAGAAAAGGGTGTGCGGTTTATTGCAATAGGCGATGATGTTGACACGGAAAAGGATAATATGGATTTGGACTTGTTGCTTCCAATGAAGAATATTTTCAATCAGTTTTATCCTGCCGACTGCTCACGCAAAACACGTCAGGCATTAAAATCAAGGGCGTTAAAGGGTGAATTTATTGGAAGCACCGCAGCGTTCGGATACAAAAAATCCTCGCTTGATAAGCACGTTCTTGAAATTGATGAAAACACCGCTCCAATAGTAGAGAGAATTTTCAATATGGCGGCTTATGAAAATTACGGCTGCAATAAAATTGCAAGAATTCTTACTGCAGAAAAGGTTATTACTCCAATGGCTTATGCGGCGAAAACTTTGGGACGTCCGTACAACAAAAATCCATACGATTGGAATTTGACAACTGTTTACAAGATGATTGAAAACAGAGTTTATCTCGGTCATACGGTTAATTGCAAAAAGCGCAAGGTTTCTTTTAAGAGCAAGAAAATTGCAATTCAGCCCGAGGATAAGTGGATAGTTGTTGAGAATACTCACGTGCCTATTGTTTCGGAACAGCTTTTCAAGGATGCTAATTCACAGATCGCAAGCCGCAAGCGGGAGTGTAAAAACAAAGAGCCTCACTTATTTGCGGGACTTGTTAAGTGTGATACTTGTGGGTACTCATTATCTCTTTCACCGAAAGCAAACGGAAAGGATTTTCTCGCCTGCACCACTTACAAAAAGAAAGGCAAGGAGGCTTGCTCGATACATTACATATCTTGCAGCGACCTGTATAACGTTGTACTTATGGATATTCGGGAGCAAATCAAGTTGGTTTTGCGCGATGAGAAAAAAGTTGCCGAGAAGCTGAAGAAAAGGCTTTGTGGCAATACGAAATCCGACGCACAAAAAGCTGTTCGTGATTCAAAAGCTATCGAAAAGAAAATCCGTGATTTTGACGAGCGGTTTTATCAGCTTTATGAGGACAAGCTGAACGGCGTTATTTCCGAGGACAGGTTTATTGAATTGTCCCGAAGATGTGAAGCAGAGCAGAATGATTTAAGGGTCAAGCTGGAACGTATCAAGTCGATTTCCGTTGCAAACACGGAGGCTGAGAAAAATATTGAAAGCTATATTGCCATGATACGGGAATTCAAAAATATTTCCGAACTTGACAAGGAAATCGTTCACAGGCTCATTGACCAGATTACCGTCGGTAACAAGTATGTTTGCGACGGAGTTAAGAAACAGGATGTTACTATTTACTATAAATTTATCGGTGAGGGTGTTTGACTTCTCTAACGTGAATTGACGGTCGTAGGTTCAAATCCTGCCTCCGCAACCAAAAATAAAAAGTCAAGCTATTCA
>CAMWRN010000199.1 GCA_947176675.1 uncultured Clostridia bacterium
AGTTGGCAGAGCATTTGACTTTTAATCAAAGGGTCTGGGGTTCAAATCCCCAATGGCTCACCAGACCAGAACCTCGCAAGTCCAGTGTGCAAAAGGATTTGCGAGGTTTATTTTTTATCCATTTTATTTATAAAATTAATGTTTTGTTCAAAAGCAGTCCAACTACGACACTACTACGACAAAAGGTACATAAAAACCGCCTTAATTAAAAGGCGGTTTTTACATTACTTCTCATTGATTTTCCGCATTACCGCATCATAAAGCCGCGGTTGGATAAGTTTAACACTTTCCATAAGTTCCGACACTGTTCCAAATTTTAACTGCACTTACAGTTTGAGTGACCGCAACGGATTTAGCATTAAGGATTTTTTCAAGCTGCTAATATGCGTTATAGTCCTTTGTACCAAAGTTTTTTGTTGACTTTACGGAATTATCAAGACGTGCGTTTTCGATTTTCCAAGAACCTTTTCCCAAACCCGAATAATTGAATGTAGTCGCATTAGGATTTTCAAATTCAAGTGAATACTTCTTTATCGCACTCAGTATTTTTTTATGCGTAGTTTTTCAGTGTTTAAGAAGCTTTTCCATAAAGTCCTCGGTGGATATCCCCGCAGGACGGTTGTACCTATTGATACAAAGCAGGCATTCAGTATCCCTGCGGGAAATATAATTCGGCTTTTCATTGCAGGTCAGCAGCGCTTTGAATCCGATATCACAAAGAATATCAACGCTGTCTTCGGACACAAAACCGAAAGGATAAGCAAAGGTAACGGGAGTTACGCCCGATTTGTCTGTGAGAAGTCCCTGAAGCATTGCCGTATCATCGAACATTGCTTTGCGGTAATCCTCATAGCTTTCGCCGTACAGCTTTTTACAGCCCTTGCGCGCAGTCATGGAGTGCATATTGTAGGTGTGGTTTCCAATCTCGAAAACACCGCTGTTCGCAAGTTCTGCTATCTCTTGCCAAGTCAGGCTCGAATAGGCGGGATTATGCTCGTCCTGCTCTGTGGAAAGATCTGTGTATGCCCCAACAACGTTCATAACGCCTTTCAGACCATTTTCTTTCATATATGGGTAGGCGTAAGTCATAACATTCAGATAGCCATCGTCAAATGTCACAAGCACAGGCTTCTCGGGTAATGGAACGCCTTTTTCAACGTAATTGATAAGATCGCTTGCAAAAACCGTTTCGTATCCGTTTTCAACAAGATAACGCATATCCGCCTCAAAAACATCAGGACTTACAACATAGTCCCCTGCCCTGTCGGGATCCTTCAGCAGACTGTGGTACATGACCGCTGGAACAAAAATTTCCTCACTGCCCGTATCAACCGCAGTATCGGCTGCAACGGCAGCACGCTCAAATCCTTTCACTGTAAGGAATGTTCCTCCCAAAATCAGAAACGATATCCCAGTAAGACACATCAGAAACTTTTTCAGTCTGATACAAAAAAACATAAACATCACCATTCAGTAACTTTTTCTACAGTGTATGTCCGAGATCTAAAAAAAATTACTGCGGAACATTTTATTCCGCAGTAATTTTTTAATCAACTACCCCAGCAAAACCTGATAGCACACTCCGAACCATTCCCTCAGCCAATATGTGGGAAGCAGCCACAGAGAAGTCCTCGCCGAGACTGAATATGATTCCAGACCGTACTTGTCCGCAATCAGCTTTGCCCGAAGCTGGTGGAAATCGTTGGTAACTATTGTCACACTTCCGCTGATACCGTATTCGTTCATTTTTTCAAGAGAAAAGCTGATATTTTCGTCTGTACCCGTGGAAAGATCCTCCATAATAATCCTATCCTCGGATATTCCCTGCTCCACCAAAACCCGCTTCATGCTCTCCGCTTCGGAAATAAGCTCGTCGCTGCCCTGTCCGCCCGAAACGATACACATAGCAGACGGATTTTGGTCAAGAAATCTGTACGCCGTCATGATGCGCTGCCTAAGCATAAGACTGGGTTCCTCTCCTTTAACCTTGCAGCCGAGCACAATAACGGTGGTATCTCCGTCAGGAGGACGGTTCGCCGCCGATATCATAAACGCAGAAATGACTGCCGCCAATACCGCGAGAACAGCCGCTATTGTTACAATTGCAATAAAAATCACACGGATAACTCTATGCTCCGACACCAATCGGAAAAACCTGTTCCAGAAAATCACAAGAAAAAACAGCGCCGCGCAAACGAACATTCCTGCGGCGTTTCCGATATTGATAATTCCTGCGGAAACAGGCACGAGAAAAACGGCAAATCCTGCCGCCGACAGAAACGCAAAGAAAATAAGGCACGCCCTTGCAAGCGCGCCTTTTGCAGCCGTATCCATTAAAGAGCCTCTTTCAGAGCGATAGCAAGCTGGTCGGGACATGACGTACCCTTGCCGTTGCAGTTGATGCCCTCAAGTCTTGCAATGGCTTCCTCTACCTTCATGCCTTTGACAAGCGCAGCAACGCCCTGAGTATTGCCGCTGCACCCTCCCATGAACTTCACGCTTTCGATAATTCCGTCATTTATCACAATATTTATGTGTCTGGAGCAAACTCCTCTGGGGGTAAAATCAATAGTCATTTTAATCTTCCTTTCTTAGCATATTACTGCTTTATCCTTGCCACACCCGACTGCACCGCAGCCTCGGCAACAGCATTTGCAACGGCTTCCGCAACACTCTTGTCAAAAGCATCGGGAAGAATAAAGTCGGCGCACAGCTTATCCGCAGGTACGGACTCAGCTATCGCTCTCGCGGCGGCGCGCTTCATTTCCTCGTTGATATCCTTTGCCCTGACCGCCAATGCCCCCTTGAATATTCCGGGGAAAGCCACCACATTGTTTATCTGGTTGGGAAAATCGGAACGTCCCGTTCCCACAACGAAAGCTCCCGCCTCCTTGGCAAGGTCGGGCATAATTTCGGGAGTGGGGTTAGCCATTGCAAAAATGATAGGCTTATCCGCCATTGAACGAACCATGTCCTGAGAAACAAGATTCGGCTTCGATACGCCGATAAAAGCGTCCGCGCCGACCATTGCATCCGCAAGACCGCCTTTACGCTTGTTTTTATTTGTAAGCTTAGCCATTTCGTAGTGCGACGGATTTTCAAACTCGTCTCCGTCGCAGATTATGCCTTTTATGTCAACCATGATTATATCACCGATACCCAGTGAAAGGAACTGCTTTGCAATAGCGCAGCCTGCCGCTCCCGCGCCGTTTATAACGAGGGTCATTTCCTCGAAACGTTTGCCCGACACCTTTGCCGCGTTAAGCATTGCCGCCGAAGCCACAACCGCCGTACCGTGCTGATCGTCATGGAAAACAGGGATATCAAGCTTTTCTTTAAGCCTGCGCTCGATCTCAAAGCACCTTGGAGCAGAAATGTCCTCCAGATTGATGCCGCCGAAGCTGTATGCTATCAGTTCAACTGTGCGGACAATCTCGTCCACGTCCTTGGAATTCACACATATAGGAAACGCATCAACTCCAGCAAACTCCTTGAACAGAGCGCACTTGCCCTCCATAACGGGCATGGACGCACGCGGACCTATGTCCCCCAGACCCAGCACCGCAGTGCCGTCGGTAATTACCGCTACAAGATTTGAGCGGCGTGTAAGGTCGTAGGACAGCTCGGGATTTTCGGCAATTTCCAGACAAGGCTTGGCAACTCCGGGAGTATAGGCATTGGAAAGCTGCTCGCGGTTCTCCACCTTGCAGCGGGAAACCACCTCTATCTTGCCTTTCCATTCGTAGTGTTTTTCAAGAGACGACTGCATAATATCCATTGCTTAAACTTCTTTCTGTATTTAATTATTAATAAAATTTATCATAATTTTTGAGCCAGCTGTTAGTATGACCGTAAACTGTAATATATAATGCCGATTTTCCCCTCATTACATATTTTTCCTCACCGAACAAATCGAGGTCAAAATCCTTTCCGAATTTGAATTCGCCGTCGTTGGTGTAAATCTGCTCTCCGTCATACCCCATGTGGGAAATATTCGGCGTAATGTTTTCTTCCTTTACCAGCTGCTTTACTATGGCTTCAATATTATTTACAGGGAAATCAAACTCCTGAAGCGCGCTAAAATACTCGCCCTTTTTTTCAGCTTTCTTTTCGGCGTTGATTGCTGCTTGAAGATTTTCATTTACACCGCCGAGATTACCGTTTTCGTCAATGTAAAGGTCGTTTATATCCTGCTCAAAGCAGCGGTCAAGATGTTCTGATATCCAAGGATAATATAAAGAAGCTGTATATCCGTTCATAACTCTTGAAGCGCACGAAATAACGGTATATCTCAATGTGACGCCGCCCTTTAGCACGCTGTCAACACTTTCACGATACTTTTCATCTGATATTCCCGTAATTTCGATATCTTTTGAATCAAAATCAAAATCAAACTCAAAAGTCACGTCCTTAGGAACGCCTGCTTCTTCAAGCCTTTTGGAAATATCCTCATTCATAGCTTTTTCACATAAACCTATCAATTTAAAATTAAATTCAGCTTTGCCCTCATCAGTGTCTGTTGCAATTTCCGGAAATAGCGGTTCCGCTTGCTTACAATTTTTTACATCTTCACTAAATCTTCTGAGCTGATCCATTGTCTCCTTTGAAAGGCTGGAATAAGGCTTGCTTGGTGAGGACATAGCAAATGTATCAACATTAGCACTCTTCGCCTTTGCGGAATTGGTATAAGCGTTCCTGCGGACAGAAACTCCTTTCCCGCCGCTGAAAGAACTGCGTATCTGAACGTGCGTATCGATTTGTGTTTTCATAGAAAATGCCTCCTTAAATTGTACATAATACTGTTCAAATCATTTTTCCTTTTTATTAGCAAGCTTGATTATCCTGTCATTATTTTCCTTATCGGTTGTATTGCTG
>CAMWRN010000200.1 GCA_947176675.1 uncultured Clostridia bacterium
CCGTATTTTTTGACAAGGAGTATTCCTCACCCGTAATGGCAAGCTTGCTTTTCTTCTCCGTTTCCTCACCGTCCGTATTCTCAAACACGGTAAGCTCCTTTGCAATTTCCTCACGCTTAGCAGGGTCGAACATTCGCGAATGCCGCATTGCAATAACCGCCGCCTGTTCCGAAACGGACAGATCATTAAAACCGCGTTGCATTGTGTTTGTCTCGATAACGTACATTTCCGCTTCATCATCGGACAAACCCTCTTTAATTATCCCCGGAACGGTTTGCAGTCCTGCCAATTTGGCGGCATTACAACGGTTATGCCCTGCAAGTATCTCATACTTGCCCGTGTCGTTGGGAGCAGGACGGACAATTATCGGCGTTAAAACTCCGTTCGCCTTAATACTGTTCACCATATCTTCAAGCCGTTCGCCCTCATACAGCTTGAATTTGTGATTATGGTAAGAAATAAGCAAGTTAATGTCAATCTGTTTTAACTGCTCCTGCTGTGAAATAAATGCGTTAATATCAAATCCCATAGTTTTTTCCTCCTTGAAATCTGCCGCCGCAGAATTAAGTATAGTATCATTTTCGCTTGTGTAACCGCTGCACATATCTCCCGACGGTTTAATACAATTATCATCGCTGTTTATGCAGTCATCACACATTGACTTTTCTTCTAAAGCCTTTCGCTTTGGGCAAAACTTAGGCGAAAGTCCTGTCCAAGTTCCGCCCGAACCTATCTTGCGTACCTTATTTTCCGATGTGCAGTAATAGCAGCAGATGTCAAGCTTCTTGCCGTTTACAACAGTTCCCTTGTTATCCGTCTGCAAAAAATATTCACAATCGTTTTCGCCAAATTTACGACAAAGATGTGTAAGCGCCCAATCTTCCATTCTCCGCACCTCCGTTTCCCCACTGGGGAATTTTTATCCCCCATACCGCATAAGAACCTCTGTAGCAAGAGCCTTGTATTCCTCGCCGAGCTTAGAATTACCCAAACACAAACTTGTTTGTTTTTGTGCCGAATATGCGGCTTCAACAGAATGGCTTATATGTGTTTTCATCAGAATCTCACTATACTTCTCCGAAAGAGTGTCCATAGTTTCTCGCGTCATAACAGTATTAGTAAGCATTGTCGGAAGTATACCGAGAATTTCAAGCTTAGGATTTACTGTAGCTTGTATCTGTTTGATAACATCTGTAATCCCCTCTACTACGTCCAACGCAAATTTTTGTGTTTGGACTGGGATTATTACCCCGTCCGCTGCCGTAAATGCGTTCATCGTCAATATGCCGAGGGAAGCAAGACAATCTACAATCACATAGTCATATCCCTCAAAACGGTCAGCGGAAAGAATACGTTTCAAAACGCTTTCCCTTGCAAGAGCCTGTGACAAGTAGAATTCTGCCGAGGAAAGATTAAGATCCGAGGGGATATAATCAACGTTATTTTTTTCGTTGTGAAGTATGCCGTCGGGAACATCGCCGCCCCGAACGGCTGTCATCATCATATTGTTTATGTTGGGACTGCCGTTGTCCTCATATCCGAGATACGCCGACATATTAGCCTGTGGGTCAAGATCGATAAGGCAAACCTTTTTGCCGGTAAGGGCAAGAGCCGCTCCGAGATTGACCGTTGTGGTGGTTTTTCCTACACCGCCCTTTTGGTTGGCTACTGCAATTATTTTTTTACTCATTTTAGTGTCCTCCTAAGTTATTCATTTTCAACTATGTTCGGGATAGCGAAGTTTTATTGCCTCCCAATAGTAAGGCGCATATTCGCTACAGAAAATATTTGCGACAGAACAAAGGCTTACTTCATCATCAGAACACCAAGCGGTATGTCCAGTGAAAAGATTAAAGGCAAGATAAGTAGTCTTTTGAGATGTGCCTGTTTGCCAACCCTGCTCTAAGGCTGAAAGGTCTATGCAGCAATCTTCAAAGTTATATAACTGGTCAATATGCTTGCAGCATACCGTATCAAGAGTGAGCAAATAAGCAAGAGCCTGCCTGTAAACGTCCTTACTATCTGCCGCCCCCATTCTTTTAAGCAGAGAATAATACTCATTTTAGTGTTCCTTGTTTCTAAAATTCATCTTTTATTCCTCCTCGTTTTCTTCATCAGTTTCGGGCAAATTCGCTACCCATATTCTGTACGCCGCGTCCTCCGCTTCAAGGATAGTCATATTCAGCATACGCATAGCCTCGGCAGGGTCTTTCTTTTCGGCTTTCAGATATTCGTCCGAGTTGGTGTACCGAGCGATATAATTCTCGACATACTGTTCCGCAGATTTCTGAACAGATTCAAGATGTTCTTCAAGACTGCCGCTTTCAACCATTGCCTCGTACATATCGGGAGCGTGGTTTTCAAGTATCTCCCTGCGCTGTTCTGCGTATTTGCCCTGTACCTTGATTTCATTGTTTGCCATAGCATTTTCCTCCAGTTTTTAAAAATTTGTATTTCTGTGTTTATTGTTTATCTACAGTTTATGAGCATCCATAAAACTGATAACTTCTTTTGTCTTATTGCAAATGTCAATTAATTTTTCACAATCTTCTGTTAAATGTGTTATGTCATCCATTTCATGGTAAAGTCTGAAACATTCCATACTATCATTGGCACGTTTCATGTATTTTTCAAGTTGTTCTTGCCATTCCATTATTGTAATTTCTCTTTTTGTTCCTTTAAGTATTTGCATTTTTTATTTCTCCTTAATCAACCTTTCATAATTCCCCAGTGGGGATTTTTACACAAGCTCAATGTCAGCGGACACATCAAGCAATTTTTCCTTTATTAAAATGATTCCGCTTGAAATAAAAGTTGCTATCACAGGGAGCAATATCGCCGCTGCGCCCGTTAAAGCAGCCGTAATAGCCATACTGCCCTCTGCCATAATCCACATAATAATCGCCGCTACAATAGCCGCGCCTCCTGCATAGAAGCCTAACCTCTGCAAGATTGCCGAAGCAAACAGGCTTGCAAAACCAATAACCCCAACTACTGCTGCTATCAGATACAGTACCGCCTTTGCTAAAAGCTTCACAGGAATAAGTAAAATCGTTGTCATTTTCATCAGCCTTTCTTTGTGATTCCCCAGTGGGGAATTTCTTACTGTAATTATATTATATTACTGTTGACAGTAAATTGCAATATTCAAAATACACAAACTTTTACAAAAACTTTGTGCAATTTTTTACTGTTGACAGTAAACGAAATGTGGTATAATATTATCAAGTAGAGAAAGCGAGGTGACAAATAATGTCCCAAAAACCTTTAAGTGAAAAATCCAAGCAAAGCATACGAGCGTGGGACAGGGAGAATATGCGTACTCTTTCATGTCGTGTCCGTATCGATGAAGCGGAAGTGTTCAAGCAATACTGCACCGAACACGGCACGACCGCAGGGGAACTGCTGAAAAAATATGTCGGCAAATGTATTTACGAATACGGTGAGGAGCTGCGCAAAGCCGAGCAGGAGGTGGGAAAGTAAGCGCTTACGGAATACTGCCAACTCCTTTTTCAGCTTGGTATTTTCTGATTTTAGCTCGCAGTTGTTTTCCATGAGCATATTCGTAATTGTGCAGTTCATGCAGAAGCTTTTCATGCATATTCTTTTTAAAAGTTTCAAAACGTTCGTCTCCTTTATAATTACTTAATTGGAGAGTATCACTGAGTAAAGTAATGAGCTGAGCTTTCTTTTTGGTATCGGTATCATAAAGCATAATAATATCATCGCACAAAACTTGTACATCGGATAAGAATTTACAGCAAGAACCGCTCCTGCTTGCTCTGAAAGCGCATATGTAAATTCTTGCTGAAGATTGTCTTATTTCTTGAGGTACATCGCGCAGCCAAATCTGATCTTTCAGTATCAACTCTCCTATCCAGGATACCACATCTCGGTATAGTTCATCAATGTTTTTCATAAGCTTATTTCCTTTCTTCTTTCAGTTCATATCTGATCTGAGCCGCCACAAACACAGCCGCCAGTCTGAAATCGGGAACATTGCATAATCTATCACCTGTATGCTTATTATACCAATACAAGCCGTCAGTGGTACAGTGTGGATAAAGCAGTTCGGTATGGCATAAATTTGACGTAATGCTTCCCTTTTTCAAATAACCTCCTATGTGAATCGAATGATTACCGTTATAGACGTGACACAAATTAATATCAGTGTAAAAATCTGACATATGATTTGTTTCATCAAATACAAACGGGGTTTTATTCAGCCTTATCAGATTGTCAGTTATTCTGGATTTATTCCAAGGACAAACATAGAGTTTTGCATTAGACAGGTTTACTTCTGTTTTCTCTCCTGTACGAATATTTATCGTATTTTTATTTTCATCGCTGCACACACACGGAATACACTTGAAAAACGGCGACGATGATGTTTTTTTCAAAACGTCTGCTGCACCGCTTGAACAAATATCTTCAATCAAGATATCAATAATATAATCCAGAATCAGTATTTGCTCCTGTTCTGACTTGTTCCTTATCCAAGCTCTTGCCGTAGATATTACTTCACTGTATGACTGCTTAATTTCACAGGAATTTATATTGTCTGTTCTTTTCGGATGTTCAAAAAATTTCATTGCAATTACTCCTTTGCGATATTTGATCTCTTTGAAAATAATACCATACAGCAGTATTTTTTTCAAGCCGTTACCGCAAAAGATACTTCCTGTAAAGTCTAAGCATATTAAAATAAATTCTCTCCTGCAATATGGGTTCGTGTGCAAATAAAGTTTCAAGTTCGTGACAAGCAAGAGCATATTTTCTTTCATCCAGCGCACGCTCAAAAGGAATAAAATTGATTAGAAATGAATAATACCCCGTTCTGAGTCCAAGATTAAGTTT
>CAMWRN010000201.1 GCA_947176675.1 uncultured Clostridia bacterium
GGACCCCATATCGGGTTTTATAGGAAGTGAAAGTCTTGCGGATAGGAATATAGTCGCTTCAAGTTACTGGATGTTCGGAGGCATAAATTGGGGGAACGGCTCACAAAATCAGAACGAGGAGAATGAAGCAAAAATGCTTGCGGAGCATTTTTTGTCAGGCAGGCGTTTTATTTCCGCTCACGGCGAAACAACGATAGATGTGGAGATACAAAAAAGCGAGGTCGCTCTTTTTCAGAATGAGATAAGCGTGACTGTAAGCGAAAATTATTATATACCGTTCGCGCAGTTCCTCGGTGTGAAAAACAGTTTGATTAGCGTAAGGAAAAGCTCAAAAGCGATATGCTGCGACGTTGTGGGCGCAAGCGGATATTATCAGACGCTTATGACATTTGCCGATGCTTTCGGCGGGGCGGAGGCAGGAAAATTAGTTAAAAACCTGACAAGTATAGTCGACGCAGTTATTACCAGCGGTAAAAATTTCATACAATTTATATTCAAAAAGGGGTAACCGAAAATGATGAATTTTTTCAGAACACATAAAGCTGTAAGCGGTTCTATAAGCATAATGCTCGCCCTGCTTTTGCTGCCGCTTTACGCTCTTATATCATCGGTAATTGAAAGCGCAAGATACAGAAGTGCACAGGAACAGTTGGGGGAATTGACTTTTCTGGGTGAGATGGCTATTATTGCGGATTATGTTGATTTTCTGGCGACGGATTACGGTATATATGCGTTTGACTCCAATACTGTTAAAAATTCGTTTTCTGACTATGTTAAAAGCGTTAAAAGCGCGGGCGGCATCGACACAAGAAAGCTCAACAAGCTTTTCGGAATAGATATGGAGCAGTGCGATATAAAATATATGTATTCTGTCGCAGATCCGAATGTGCTTGCATATCAGATACGGGAAAACGGAAGATATGCTTTGCCCATAAAGGCTATGAATGAGGTCGTTTTATCAGAGGTATTCAATAATCTCGGCAAAAAACTGACGGGCATAAATAAAAAGCTTTCCGTTGTAAGCAACTGCTCTCAGGCTATAAAAGATTCTACCGATATGGTAGTTAATTTTCAGACTATGAAGTCAACTTTGAGCAGGGTAAAATTTGACGCGGATGTCATTTACGGAATTAGCGGATTAAGCAAAGGAACAGCAGGTAAATGCAAGGATATGTATGGAACGGTTGATTGGGGCGTTATTAATGATGCTGACAAGATGAATGACGTATACGCAATGTGGCAAAACGGCATGGATTTAGATGAATATAGAGAAAATATGGACGGCGTAAGCGAATTATACGGTGTAATGGAATACTTTAAGGGCGCGGTGCAGACGTATTTTGACCTGACTGACGAGGAAAAAAGCGGGTATAAGATAACTGAAAATGACAATACAAAGAATTATCTGAATCTTTCCGCCGATCCTGAAAATAATGTTGAATTCAAAGCTGTTTTAAATGCGCTGGCTTCAAAAGTTTCAAATGTCTCTTCATCGGGCAGTACCCATTTCAATAATACAGACGACTACGAAAACGCAATGGACAGTCTTTATGAATTATATGGCTCTGCGGAAGATTTCTGTATTTTTTATAACAGCTGTGAAACTTTAAAGAATTACGCGGCGGCGTATAATGAACATTATGGGGCGGTAGAGACGCTTAAGACGCAATACAATGAATATCTGGACAGTCTGGGAGGAATGGCGGAATCCTTTACCGATATGGTAGCAAGCTATGATTCTGCCGTAGCGTTAGTCGATACTATTGAAATGGACGCAGCAATAGAGGATCTTAATGAACAAAGCAAGAAAGCAAGCGAAGATAAGGCTGAATATATAAATAATATGAATATAAACACGGAGGCTGAACTGAAGGCAAATATGAATGAATCCGCCAAAAAAAGGAGAGAGCTTTATAATGAGGCAAGGTCAAAAAGAGATTTTGCTTCTGTAGGTTCAACTTTAATTGAAAAATTTGTTTCCGATACGTTCACAAATGATTATGTCGGAAAATGGAAAATAAATTTCCGGGATAAATTTGACGCTATGCCGAAAATTTCCGATTACACGATAACAAGTCATTTGCCCGCTTATGACAAATTTATAACTGATATGTTGACTCTCCGGGAATATGGCTCAGAAAATTATGATGTAAGGATAATAGAGGAATATGACTTCTGCAAAGCTAACGGAGGCGAAGCATACAGCGCGTCTGAATTTTCAGACAATATCGACAGCTTTATCACAAATGAATATTTAAAGGATAAATTTACAGATAAAGAATATATTTCAAATGAAAACCTTGATACTATATACGGTATATTTGTCACTCCTCCCAACGGCTCGGTTCTGACCGATATAAACAGTGTGTGGTTCAATTATGGCAACGGAAATTCATATTATCTTTCAAACAGAACGCTTGTAATGCTTTTTGCATTCCTTATAGGGACCGCGTTTGTGGATAAAAATTCGGAAGCGTCAAATTTTCTGGACGTGTTGAAGACGGTGTTCCAGACTATGCAGAACCTTAAGCCGAACGATATAAGCCTTAATAATCATATAGGAACAGCTGTAAATAGTATCAGTTCTCCTGTATGCGTATTCCCAAGCCAGAGTATATACTACAACAGCGCAGCATTAAATGTGACAGGCTCGTCCGATCCGGCGGCCGATGAACAGTATATCAAGGAGATTTCCGGCAGATACGCAAACGCGGTGATCGGAAATACGGAAAGGTTTCCGTTGGACAGCTATTACATAAATGAAAGCCATACTGAAAATATATATGATGTGATTTTTAACGGCAGACAGCCTGGGCAAGGTGTAATGGGCTTGGTAACAAGTGTTTCGGGAGTTATTGACAGCGCGGCAGGTTTTATTGAAAGCATAATGACGCTTAATATAATCAAGGGATTAAAGCAGATCAAATCTTTTATCGAAAATATGATAGGACTTGTAAAGAGTATCGTATCATTCTGCATTGATGTTATACAGATAGTTGCTGCTATAATAAACGATTTGCAGACAGGGGAGGATAAGTGTCTTCAGTATGTGCTGAATCAGCTTTATATTGGATTTTGGACCGATAAAAATTTTTCAAGCCGTCAAACGGCAAAGGGCTGCGATGGTGACTATTGCGACTATGATCCTTTTTTTACAAATCACTGTATTGATGACTGCTATAACAACAAGACTATTTTTGACGGAGCGGAAATTGAGTACATCCTTGGAGGCTCTCCATGTGAAATAACAAATCAGCATATAGCGTATTATGCTATAATGATGATAAGATTTCTTTTGAATTTTACGTTAGCAGCAAACGATACAATCGTTCAGACTGTTACGAAAATTCCATATGCGGGTCCAGTGCTGCTTATCCTTATTGTTATGGCGGAAGCCAATATTGATATGATGTTTCTTGTGGGCGGAGTAAAGGTGCCGCTGATAAAGAACCAAATGAGCTTGAATCCGACAAATCTTAATAATCTTGTCAGTGGATTTGAGAAGCTTGTTGATAACACTAAAAATCAAAAAATGAAGTGGAAAATGGGAACGCTGGAAGACGGCACAAAATACAGGATATACGAAAATAATAATCAGACCACAGGTGAAATGTTCAACGACAGTCTGAAAGAAAGCTTAGGTATGGGAAAAAGCTCCACAGAGGGTTTGCTGTCGCTTAATTATAATTGGTATATCAATATTTTGCTGATGCTTTATCCCGAAAACGTGAAGCTCGGACGTATAAGCGACCTTATTCAGATGCACGGCATAGAAAAGAAGGGCACGAAATTCAGTTTGCAGGAATGTTATACATATGTATATGCCGACGTAAGAGCCGATTACAGTCCGCTGCTTCCGATGGTTACAGACAATGATATTTTCCCGCCCCTGCGGAATGTTCAGATCAACGGTTATTAGTCAAGCAAAGAAGGTGACGGTTATGAAAAAAAACAACGGGTCATTGACTATAGAGGCGTCCTTTGTGCTGCTTGTATTCGTATTCGCTTTTCTGTTCTTTATGTCATTTGCAAAATACAGTGCGATGCAAAACAAGGTCAAGCATTCGCTTAATCAGACTGCGATCTCCATGTCGGCAAGAAACAATCAGCTCGTTCAGCTTTCAAAGATAATGAATAAAGCTACCGGACTTTCTACAGAAAAGCTTGCGGAGTGGGTAAATGATTTCGGACTTGATGAAACCTTTAAAATTTCTGACGTTACACCGTATACATCGTCTTCAACCGATGCCTACAAGAATAAGACAACCAATTGGAGCGATACGGATATGAAACGGGAAATACTGCGTTTTTTTGCCTATTACTGCATTGATCTGTCTTTTAAAGATTCAGATAAGATGAGTTATGAGGAAATAAGCAAAATGCTGGATAAATCAGGACTTGTCGATGTGCAGATAACCGGCGGAAACAAAAAAACCGTTGATGTGAATGAAAGTAATAATACTTTAATATCCCAAAATCAATTTGTGAACGGAAATAATCTCACTATAATAATAACGTATAAAATACGAACAGGTATGTCATTCGGTTCTATATTCGGTTTTGACAAAGAGATTGAATTTTCAGATTCCGTATCTGTCAAGCTTATGAAATAATATGGGCTATATTATTTAAGCCTGCAAATAAAAAGTCAAGCCCCCAACAAGATAATTCACAAATAATTAACAAGCACAAAAATAAGCACATCGAAAAGACCGCTTCAAGAAAAATTTTTTGAAGCAGTCTGAAAAGAGATGCCGATAATGCAATTAAGAAATACTGTTCATGACCTCGTTGACACGGGCGTAATAAATCCTTAGAAACTTGTTGGCAGCGGCTATCA
>CAMWRN010000202.1 GCA_947176675.1 uncultured Clostridia bacterium
CAGAATATGAACAGTATGATCAAGCAGGCACAGAAAATGCAGGCTAAGATCACCGATTTGCAGGAGGACATTGAGAACAGAGAGTTCTCCACGACTGTTGGCGGCGGAGCCGTTGAGGTCACGATGTCAGGAAAAAAAGAGATCAAGAAGCTTGTTATCAAGCCAGAGGTCGTTGATCCAGAGGACGTTGAGATGCTTCAGGATCTGATCATAAGCGCATTTAACGATACGGTAAAGCAGATCGAGGACACAACCGAATCCGAAATGGGCGCAATTACAGGCGGGGTCTCCTTCCCGGGATTGTTCTGATTTCAGAGTACGGAGATAACGGAGGTGTGCCATGGCTAACAATACTGCGCTTCCACTTGTGCTTCTTGCGGAGCAGTTTGCAAAGTTGCCCGGAATAGGCATGAAAAGCGCACAGCGGCTTGCATATCACATCATGAGTATGACGGAGGAGGACGTTAAGGAATTTGCGGACGCGCTTATCCGCGCTCACAGTACGGTGAAATGCTGTGCCGAATGTCAGAACCTGACAGAGGGAGAGCTTTGTCCTATATGCTCTGACGATATGCGGGACAGAAGCGTTATTTGTGTTGTGGAGACTCCAAAGGACATTTCCGCCTTTGAACGTACCAACGAATACAAGGGCATATATCATGTTCTGCACGGACTTATCTCACCGCTGGACGGCATCACGCCCGACAAGATACGTCTGAAAGAGCTTCTTGCCCGCATTAATAATGGCAAGGTAGAGGAGGTCATAATGGCGACTAACCCTACAGTAGAGGGCGAAGCTACGGCTATGTATATCTCCAAGCTTCTGAAACCGCTTGGGGTACGGGTTACGCGGCTTGCGTTCGGACTTCCTATCGGAGGCACGCTTGAGTATGCTGACGAGGTAACGCTTTTTAAGGCATTGGAAAACCGTACTGTTTTGTGAGAAATGCTGTAAAAAAAATATTATATTTGTTTGATATTAACAAACTTTCTGAGAAATGATTGACAAAACAAGAAAAATGTGATAGTATATATAAGTCGCTTGAATAGCTTTGCTGTTTCCGATTAATGGGATATAGCCAAGCGGTAAGGCAGCGGACTTTGACTCCGTCATTTCGGTGGTTCGAATCCACCTATCCCAGCCAGTCAAAAAAGTTCGCTCAGTCGGGCGAACTTATGTATTGGGGTGTCGCCAAGCGGTAAGGCACTTGACTCTGACTCAAGCACTACCGGGGTTCGAATCCCTGCACCCCAGCCAATGTAAACTTCGCAAACTCTTTTGTAGATTGAGTTTGCGGAGTTTGCTTTTTTACTTGTAAGATTAATATAAAGTTTATAATTAAGCATGGAGCGTTTAAATTTACGCTGTCGGTATATACTATTGACCAATGTACTATATTTTTACAAATGCTTTAAATTGACCCGATAGTTGCGCAAAGATTCCTCGCTATAACTGCTTAAAATGTTGTCTATCTCATGGATAAGATTTTCTTTTTCACAAGGGAGTTCTCCATGGAGTTTAAACATATTTGAAGCCCCAAGAGCTGCGAAATGAGTTCGTATTTCCAGCCTTTCGATCAGCATCCTCATTTCAAGCAGTTTTTCGGTTTCGCTTTCCTCCT
Organism: uncultured Clostridia bacterium; assembly: GCA_947176675.1. Taxonomy (GTDB): domain Bacteria; phylum Bacillota; class Clostridia; order Oscillospirales; family Ruminococcaceae; genus RGIG8773. The sequence goes on from CAMWRN010000202.1 coordinate 1,623, forward strand.
GCCATTTTCCGACGAGTATCTCTCTGTACAGGTCAGAATCGTGGTAAACCGTCAGCATGGAAGCTCCAACGATTTTGGGGTTCAGCCTATTGAAAATTTCCGCAGTTTTTTCTGCTCCTGACGAACCGTTTCCAAAACCGCTTACGCCCGTGAGATAGAAAAAATTATACTCAATATTTGCAGTATCCAGCTTTTGACATTGCTCGATAATATCGTCTGAAACATAACCTTTTCGCATAAATTCCAAAGCGGAGTTATCACCGGTTTCAACTCCTATTGTTATCCTGTTATAGCCAATCGCACGCAAAGTTTTCAGCTCATTAACGCTTTTGGGAGTAATATCGGTTATCCGTGCAAAGCAACCGATGCTGTTCAGCCTTTGCAGATATTGTTTGGCGGTCGTAGCGATATTTTTCAGTTTTTCGGTACTCAGTACAAAGGGATTCGCCCCTGTCAGAAACAACCTTGTAACGTCGGGCGCAATAGTATAGATCTCACGCAGATCCTCATCGATCTCAGACATAGGGGATATTTGGAATTTAGGAACATCATTATAAAGCGTACAGAATTTACATTTATTGTGAGTACAGCCAGCCGTGACCTGTAATAAAGCTGACCACGCTTCGTATGGCGGTCTCCATACAGTTCCCGTAAAATGCATAAAAATTATCCTTTCCAAAATAAAAATCAGCAGCGATAGAACGATATTCTCCCGCTGCTTTGATTATATCACTTCAAGTATTTTTTTACAAGTACGATTATTTTTAATATGTACTATTATTTTTAATACTTAATATTATTATTGACACTACAGTATAAAAATGCTACAATAAACCTATATACTGAAATCGGAAGAGGTAGATATGATATGTCTGAAAACAAGCATACAAAAAATGAACAGCCTGCAAGATGCGAATCAATGAGCAGGCTGCAAGCTGTCATAAGTGGAAAATGGAAAATACTGATAATCTGGTACATATCCGCGTATAAAATACAGCGGTTCAATGAGCTGCAAAAACGGCTTGACGGCATAACCCAGTCCACTCTGACAAAGCAGCTTCGCGAGCTTGAGTCGGACGGTTTTATAGTACGAAATGTCTATCCACAGGTGCCGCCGAAAGTTGAATATTCCCTTACGGAAATGGGAGAAAGCTTTGTCCCTATAATGCTTGAAATGCAGAAATGGAGTGAGAGCAATCTGCTGAAAAAAGATAGTACCTAATTTATAGCTTTTAAAAACATAGATTCAAATTTATCGCCTGTTCTCAAACATTAATATTTCTGCTTATAGATGTGCAGTCTGCCGTATTTCACAGCCTGCTCGGATTCGGAGGTGCATGATTTTCCTTGTAGGACGAAACAACGTCCGCAGTATTATCCGATATGGATATGTCGGAAAACAGGGCTCGTGACAAAAACTTGTATATTGACAGTGGCATTGATATATGGAGTTTTGTTTATAATATAATTTACCTTGTCCGCATAAGATTTATCTGGAGGGATACTTATGCGGAAAAATTTTATTATGCGGATTATTTGTATTGTTCTGGCGATAATTACGGTAACGCCAACTGTAGCTGTGTCGGCGGAGGAAAGGTCTTATATGCTCTGCAAGGTCATGATCGAAGCGACCGGCGGAGTGATAATTGAAAGCGTAAACGAGGATGTTCAAGTACCCGTGGGTACAATGGCAAAACTTATGACTGTCCTGCTTGCGGCGGAAGCTGTCGAAGCGGGAAAGCTTTCTCTTGACAGCAGGCTGAAAACCTCCGAATATGCGAACAGTATGCAGGGTGCGCAGATTTGGCTTATGCCGGGTGAAACGATAACTGTTGACGAGCTTTTTAAAGCGGTCATAATCGGCAACGCAAACGATGCGGCGGTAGTTCTTGCGGAAAATATTGCGGGATCGGAGGAAAAATTTGTCGAGTATATGAATATCCGCGCCAAGGAGTTGGGCATGGAAAATACTTGTTTTACCAACTGCAACGGCTATTACGACGACGATAAACAGATATCTACTGCTTACGATATAGCAAAGCTTTGTGCGGAACTGTCAAATTATGATTTCCTGTGCGGATATTTTACCTGCTGGCGGGATTTTGTCCGCGGAGGCGAGACCGAACTTGTCAATTCCAACGAGGCTGTCAAGGATTATAAGGGTCTGATAGGATTTAAAGCAGGTTTTACCGAGAGCTCCGGATACTGTACTGCTCTCGGCGCGGAACGTGACGGAGTGACCTATATTTCGGTGGTTCTCGGCTGTGACGATAAAGACATAAGCTTATCGGATGCAAAGTTGCTGCTGTCTGTAGGATTTTCCCAATATACGGTATTTACTCCCGAACGTCCGAAAGATGTTCCGACGGAAATAGCCGTTAGGGGAGGAATGACTAAAACTGTGCCTGTAACTATTGGAAGCATACGGAGCGTTGTTCTTCCGAACGGAGCGGCAGGGTCGGTTACTTCGCGGATAGTTATGACCGATTATCTATACGCTCCTGTCGAAAATGGCAGAAAGGTCGGCGAGATACAGTTTCTTAGAAATGACAAGATGATTTTCTCGGTTGATATCTTCACAGAAGGCACTGTAGAGAAAATGAATGTTAAAAAAGCATTGGGCATAATACTCAAAAAACTTTTAACATTTTAGGCTGAATGACCAAAACTTTTTTGAATGGCACTAAGATTAAGAAAAATTATTGCAAAATTTCCAAATTTATAGTAATATAGACTTATAAATATTTTTGGAGGATAAGGATATGTCAATTTCATTAAATACCAAATATTTACAAAATTTTGTTGCACCACATGAGATCGAAGCTGCCAAGGCTTCTGCCGAGTTGGCTGCAAAAACCGTTATCAACCGTTCCGGAGCGGGAAATGATTTCCTCGGCTGGGTAGACCTTCCCGTTGATTACGATAAAGAGGAGTTTGCCAGAATAAAGGCTGCCGCTGCAAAAATCCAAAAGCAGTCCGACGTTCTTATCGTTATAGGTATCGGAGGCTCGTATCTGGGAGCAAGAGCGGCTATAGAGTTCTTGAAATCCCCGTTTTACAACAATCTTAAAAAAGATACGCCGGAGATTTATTATGTCGGCAATAATATAAGCCCCACATATCTTAACGAGATTATCTCGCTCTGTGACGGCAGAGACTTTTCGGTAAACGTTATATCCAAGTCCGGTACTACTACCGAGCCTGCGCTTGCTTTCAG
>CAMWRN010000203.1 GCA_947176675.1 uncultured Clostridia bacterium
GTAATCGCCCTGCTCCGAACCTGCAACGAATCCGGCAACCATTGAATCTCCCGCACCCACGGAATTTTTCACCGTACCTTTGCATACGCCGCATATGTTAGTCCTTCCGTTCTCATCAAGGAGCAGCGCGCCGTCTCCCGCCATGGAGACCAGTACGTTCCGCGCACCCATATCACTCAGCTTTTGAGCGTATTCCGCAATTTCCTCGTTGGTTTTCAGCGTCACGCCGAACATCTCGCCAAGTTCGTGGTTGTTTGGCTTGATAAGGAACGGCTTGTATTTCAGCACGTTCATGAGCAGATCCTTTGTTGCGTCCACAACGGCTTTGATGTTTTTATTTTGCAGACGCTCCAAAATTTTTTCGTAAATGTCCGCAGGCATACTGTTGGGGATACTTCCCGCAAGTATGAGCGTGTCGCCGTCGGAAAGTCTGTCAAGCTTTTTAAAAAGTTCGGCGAGAGCCTTGTCGTCAATTTTCGGACCTTGACCGTTAAGCTCTGTTTCTTTTCCGGACTTTATTTTTACGTTTATCCGTGAAAAACCGTTTTCAAGGTGTACAAAATCAGTCTCAATGCCCTTTTCGGCAATACCCTTTTCAATAGCGTCCCCCGTGAAGCCTGCTACAAATCCTAACGCTATGGATTTTACTCCAAGCTCGCTAAGAACTATTGAAACGTTGATACCCTTTCCGCCAAAGTAGATTTCTTCATTTTTAGCGCGGTTTACGCCGCCCACCGATATTTCGTCGGTGTGTACAACATAATCAATGGCAGGGTTGAATGTTACTGTGTAAACCATTATAAAACCTCCTTTACAGACGCTTCCGAATCGGATTTTATTAATTCATTGCGGGCAGTAAATTTAATGACCTTTCTTATTTATATTGCGGTATTATTTTTCTTTGATAAGACCACCTTATTGATCCTGATCGTCAATTGTTACACTGTTTTGACTGTAAGATCGACCTCGCCTGCGAGAACCTTAATGTAATCTGCGTAGTTCTCTTTAAGCAGTGCGGGCGTGTCCAGTTCGTAGGGACATTTGGATTTGCACTGTCCGCAGTTTACACAGTTTTCAATCTGCTTCATATTGTTCTGCCACACCTCGGAAAGCCAGTTTTCGGATGGAGCGCGGCGCAGCATAAGAGACATTCTTGCGCAGTTGTTGATTTGTATATCTTTAGGACAGGGCATACAATAACCGCAGCCGCGGCAGAAGTTTCCGCCGAGCTGCTGCTTGTCGCGGTCAATTTCTGCTCTTATCTCAGCGGTCATTTCAGGTGTGCTGTTCATAAAAGCAAGCCATTCGTCAAGCTCGTTTTCGTGCTGGATGCCCCAGATAGGGAGAACATTATCATACTGTCCGATAAATGAATATGCTGTTTTGGAATTTGTTATAATGCCGCCCGCGAGAGCCTTCATTGCAATAAATCCCATATTTTTTTTGCGGCACTTGTCACTGAGTGAAAGCTCTCTGTCCGACGACAAATAGCAGAACGGAAATTGCAGCGTTTCATACAATCCCGACTCTATACACTCCTCGGCGATTCCGATTTTGTGTGCAGTGATACCAATGTGTCGGATCATACCTTGCCGTTTAAAATCCTCCATAAGTTCGTACAAACCCGTGCCATCGCCGGGTTTGAAGCACTGTCCCGCGCAATGAAACTGATATATATCTATGTAATCAGTCTTGAGCATTTTCAGGGATGTATCCAGTTGTGACTTCATCTGTTCGGTATTTTGAGCCATGGTTTTTGTGGCAATGAAAATATTTTTCCGTACGTCTGAAAGCGCTTCTCCTATTTTTTCTTCACTGTCAGAATACGCCCTTGCCGTGTCGAAGAAAGTAATGCCGCCATCGTAAGCTTTTTGCAGGATTTTTACCGCAGACTGCTTGTCTGCCCTTTGAACTGGGAGAGCGCCGAAAGCGTTTTGCGGAGTAGTTATACCTGTGCTTCCCAACGTGATATTTTTCATGTTTCAAGCTCCTTTCGGAAAAATTCTTTGATGCTTAATTATATCATATGCACTGAACCTTGTCAATTTTGAATTGCAGATTTTGATTTACATTTGTATGTCTCTGTAGGGGGAGTATTATATATCCGCCCGTCGGGATCGCACAAATTTTGTATGGGACGGCTTCGCTAAATCAAAATTTGCCGCACCAATTGATAAATTGTCACAAAAACATATACCAATGTGCATAGTAATTCTACTTGACTTTGTGCGGATAAAGGCGTAAAATAAAAATTATGGTATTTTTATCAAATATTGGGGAAGAAGAATTTTATATGATTATCAAGGATTATGGAAAAATTATCGGAAACGAATTCAAGGGTTATGATGCCAAAAAATTCGGCAAGGACGCTCTTGCGGGCGTGACCGTTGCGGCAGTTGCGCTTCCGTTGGCGTTGGCATTTGGCGTAAGCTCGGGAGCAACTGCTGCCTCGGGACTCATCACTGCCATTTTTGCGGGACTTATAATAGGCGGTCTTGCAGGCGCATCATACCAGATAAGCGGACCTACCGGCGCCATGACCGCTATACTTGCGTCACTGGTGGCGCAATACGGTATTCAGGGTGTGTTTATTGCAAGCTTTATTGCGGGTGCACTCCTTTTTGTTGCGGGAATACTAAAGCTCGGCGGATTGGTGTCATATCTGCCTATGCCTGTAATCACAGGCTTCACAAGCGGAATTGCCATTACTATCGCGCTCGGACAGGTAAACAACCTCTCGGGTCTTGTTTCAGATGGTACTACCACAATTGAAAAGATCAAAAGCTATTTTGTGCTCGAACAGCACATTGACCTGACTGGTCTTATTATCGGTACGGCGGTCATTGTGTTTATGTTTGTGTATCCGAAAAAAATTAATCAGTATTTTCCGAGTTCTCTTGCGGCGATAATTCTCACAACCGCCGCAAATATGATATTCAAGTTTGATGTTGCTGTTGTCGGAGAAATTCCAAAAACTGTTTTTCTTGACGAACGTCTTGACCTTTCAGTGTTTGCTGACTGGGATACCGTTAAGGGAATGATAATTCCGGCAGTATCAATTGCCGCGCTCGGATTGATCGAGTCACTGCTGTGCGGTGCCTCTGCGGGCAGAATGAAAAATGAAAAATTGAACGCCAACGTTGAGCTTGCGGCGCAGGGTATCGGAAATATGATACTTCCGTTATTCGGAGGCGTGCCCGCGACAGCAGCAATTGCGCGTACCAGTGTCGCGATAAAATCGGGCGGTCAGACCCGTATCACTTCTGTTATTCACTCGGCTATCCTATTGCTTTCAATGTTCGTTCTTGGCGGCGTTATGTCCATGATACCGCTGTCGGCTTTGGCAGGCGTTCTCATAGTTACGGCATGGCGCATGAATGACTGGACTTCGATAAGATCAATTTTCGGTAAAAAGATCAAGACCGCCATTCTGCAATTTCTCATCACTATGATCGCAACTGTTATTTTTGACCTGACAGCAGCGATAGTTATCGGCGTGGCGTTTTCGATAATTATGTTTGTGGTAAAGGTTTCGGATATGCAGGTGACTGTGGCAGAGGTAGATCCGCACAGGTTTGACGATCCCGAGATTGATCCCGAAAAGCTTAAATACACCTGTGTCGTGTACATATCCGGTCCGCTTTATTTCGGAACTTGTGCAAAGCTTGAAGAGAAGATATCTGCGCTTGGGGAGAACTATAACGTCATATTCTCAATGCGCGGAGTTACCGTTGCGGATATTTCGGGAGTGGAAGCGCTCCATGAGTACTGTGAGCGTCTTATTTCGAGCGGCATAATGGTGTATTTCTCATGCGTTCAGCCGCCGGTTATGTCGATGATAGAACGCTGCGGCTTGAAAGAGCGTTTTCATGACGATATGTTCTTCTGGAGCACCGATACGGCATTCAGATATATCTCAAAGCTTTGAGATAAAATATGTATTGTTTGCGTTTTTTAGCTTAACAGCTTGCACTTACAATAGGATAACCTTGCGAATGCTCTTGTTTTAAAGGATCAGTTTGGAACAAGGGCGTTTTAAATTCGGGTTAGAACAGAAAAATGATTTGTCTGTATTAAAAAAATTTACCCTTGTCGCGTTTTAGCGGAAAGGGTAATTTTTTATAGCTTAGTTATGCGGGAGATCTATGGTCCGATCTGTCAAGTTCGCGAAACATACGCACAAGAAAGATCACTGCGGCGGCGGCAAGAATTATTTCGGCCGCAAACTGAGCGTATGCAAGACCGTACAGCGGGATCAGGTAATTCAAAATATAAAGAGCGGGTATTTCCAGAATTATTTTACGCATAACTGCAAATATAAACGATTTTTTTCCCATACCGCAGGCTTGGAAAACGCCGACAGCCAGAAAATCTACGGCAAGGAAAGGAGTCGCTATACAAAATCCGCGCAGGAAACGCGAGCCGTATTCAATAATAATATCGTTCTTCATAAACAGCGATATCAGGCTCTCCGCTCCAATGTAGTATCCGAGCGAAGCGGCAGTCAGAAAAATTACCGAAAGCTCCGCCGAAAAGGTAAGAGTTTTCTTCATGCGCCTGTAATTTCCTGCGGCGTAGTTGTAGCTGATAAGCGGCATTATTCCTTGGGAAAGTCCCATTGCGGCGTACATGGGGATCATGCTTATTTTCTGCGATATGCCCATTGCCGCAACTGCATCGGAGGAAAATTCCGCAGTAAAATTGTTAAGAATAGTCATGCCAGTTACATTAAGAAGATTTTGTATTGCCGCAGGTATCCCGACAGCGCATATTCCCATGACGATTTTTTTATTTAAGCTGAGATATTTTGGATTTATGCACACATAAGTGC
>CAMWRN010000204.1 GCA_947176675.1 uncultured Clostridia bacterium
ACCATAGGAGGGTTCTTTTTTCTATTGTCCGTTTTTACTGGACTTGTGCAGTTTAGTCAGTTTTTTAATAATATCCTCGTATTTTTCACTTTCTCCAATAACCTTTTCCTTGAGATTTTGTATCTCATCGAACACCAATTCGTCAAGCTGCGATTCTCTAATTCTGTGAGGAGTACAGTATTTTTTACCGTACCTATGGTTGCTGTTGCAGGTGTATTCAACATATTCTTTTCCGTTCCACGAACGAGTTTTTGCTATAAAATGCGAACCGCATTCGGCACATTTTATCAGTCCGGAATATCGGTGAAGCTTTTTTCCGCCGCTTGCCCTCGGATTAATTTCCGAACGCTGATTTAGCAAAAATTGCGCCCGTTCCCAAGTGTTGCGGTCGATAATAGGAGTGCAGAAATTCTCATGACGATATCGTTCTTCCTCGGGTACTTCCGTTTTTGTTTTATAAATTTTGCTTGTTACGGTTTTGTGATTTACGAGAATTCCAATGTACATTTCATTTGTAAGTATACGCTTTACCGCTGTCTGAACCCAAAGATATCTTTTTGAAATTTGCGGTTTCCAATCGGCAAGCCTGCGATTTTTATAGTATTCGGGAGACCGAATCCCACGCTCGTTCATAATTTTTGCGATAGTCGTCATGCCGTAGCCGTCAATATACAGAGTAAAAATTTCACGGACATATCCCGAAATTTCACTGTCAATTTCGACCGTTCCGGTATTTTTATCAAGATAATAACCGAACGGTAGCGACGGGACAAGTCCGCTGCTTTTTTGTTTTTGACGTATTCCGGTGCGCACTTTCTTCGATATGTCCTTGGCATAAAAATCATTAAAAATTTGCTTGAATCCAATCAGCAGATCGTCATTTTCGTTAGCGGTATCTATGCCTTCGGTGACAGAAATTACTTTGACATTGTTTTCACGCAGATGGTCTATGAAAAGCGCAGTTTGTGTCCTGTGCCGTCCGAGCCGGCTCAAATCCTTTACCAGAACTACTTCCACCTTTCCGTCGTCAACTGCGTTTTCAAGTTCACCAAGTCCCTTACGGTTAAAGGTCATTTCAGAAACATTGTCGTCAAAGATCTCTCCGACGACCTCATACCCGTTCTGTTCAGCGTAGTCAAGAAGTATCCTGCGCTGATTTTGCAGACTGTTCATCTCCTCGTCCTCGTCACGAGACAGCCTGTAGTAAAGCCATGCTTTCATTAAAAAATCCTCCTTTCGGTGTGTCGCAGCGCGTATGTTTGCGCTGCGACACAGCATACCACAACGGAATTTATTTATCCAGTATTTTGTTTCTTTCGTCCGAAAAATCTACACAATCAATAAAATCACAGCGTAAATATTCGGGCAGAATATCCGAATTAATATAGTCCGCCGCCATATTTTCAAGGAATTTTTTAAACATTTTTTTATCTCCGTTGTAGCGGTATACAACGTTATTTATTTTTGGATTTTCAATTTTTTTAGGCAATAATACATTCTCCTTTTAATTTATTTTTTGCACAACACCTTTTTATTTGGTTCAGCGATTGATTTATTCATTTTTGCAACCCATATTTTTCAAGAATTCCGAGTTTACAACCCCTTTCAAAAAGTACCGTCAAACGGCTTAGCGGCGGGCTTTGCCCGTCCGCTGTGGTTGGGGCGACCCCGACCCTTTAACTTGCATTAAATTTTTCCGCTGATTTTCTCAAATATACCTTAGGATATCTGCTTGTCTATCATTCGATTTCCTTTTGCGGAGTGCCCTCAAATTCGCGCAGAAACGGCTCAAATTTCGCTTTTGTTTCTCCATTGGGTACACTTACCGCTTTTCAGTAAACCTCGCTCAAAACGGCGGAGATTTGCTTTCGGTGACGATATGACGATAATTTTTGCAGTGCCGTTTGAATTTAAATATTCAAGCAAACAACGTCTGCAAAAGGATTTGCGATTTTTTGTTTTCGTCATAAAAATAAATATCGTCATTGAATAAAATTATTATAAAATTTTTGTGACGATATTTTTTAAAATGAGAAAAATATTTTAATCGTCATGCCGTAATTTCAATCTGTTAAACACTTTGAGCGTACTTAACGGACTGCTTGTCCGCTAAGTTTTTAATCGTCATACCGTCATCGGGAAAATAAATCATCAAAATTTCTCTGCGTTCTCCCGTTCGTAATTTTATAAATTCTATTCCGTTTTCTTTTAATTTGGATTCAAATTTGTTCAGCTTTCTTGAAAGAACATTTCCGTTTATATCGCATGATATTTTTTCTGCAAGCTCCGATGCAGTACCGCAGAATTCTTTTTCCTTTTTCATAAATTCCGTTATCTGCAAAATTATTTTGTCCTCGCTTATTGGATTGAAATTCTGCAAATCATTTGAAACAAAAGTCCACTCGTTTGTTTCGCTGCCGCGTTTAATAGTAAGTATTTGTTCCTCGACATCTCTGCCTTTAATGTACAACTTTGCTTCTCTGTCGCCAACCTTTTCGCGCATCAGAATATAGCTTCCGTCTGCCGCTCCAAGCAAGCCTGTTGAACCGGAAATCATTGCATGAGTGTCGCTGTCATGCTGCTTACGCAAGTGCTGAACAACGACTATCGCTATCCTGTACTTATCCGCAATTTGTTTCAGCAAGGCGATATCTTCATAATCTGCCGCGTATAAATTTGCATTTGCAGAATTGGTGCGAACCATTTGGAGTGTATCAATAATCACTAATCCGGTATCGCTGTGTTCGGATATAAAATATTCTATCTGCTCGCACAGACCGTCGTTCAGTGATTTCGATATTGTCGAAAAGAAAATATTTGGCGGTGCGCTGTCTGTCGGTTCAAACATCCGCTGCTGAATGCGTGATAAGCTATCTTCCAAGCACAGCGATAACACGGTACACCGTTCGGTTTGCAAATTCCATAACGGTTCTCCTTTTGCAATTTTCAAGGATATTTGCAGCAGAAGCCATGACTTACCTGTCTTTGGAGCTCCTGCTAAAATATGCAGTCCCTGCGGAAGAAGATTTTCAATTATGAACCTTGTGGGAGGCAAGTCCATTTCCGAAAGTGTTTGACCGTCAATTGTTTTTATTTTTTTGTCATACATAACTCCTTTCATTGGAAAACAAAAAGCTTATACATAACAGGACACAACAAACCCAGCGTACCGCATGGAACGCTTTGATTTTTTATGTGTCTTAATTATGTATAAGCTTTCGCTTTTAAATGGTCTTCCGATAATAGGAAGCTAAAATAGGATTTTATTGTATCATACCATTTGGAATTTGTCAATTGATATATTTGACAATTTATTGAAGTTTTATTTATTTAATTTCACATATCCCTAAAACCCAAAACAATGCTTTGATATATTTTTTAATCAAAAAATATATTTTATAAAGGCTTTTTCGCAGTTATTTTGGAGGGACAGTTTTCCCGTTCAGCGTTATTTATTTTGCGTTTGAGAAACACCGTCTCCTACAATAAGATCATTTTATGGATTGCTATGATCTTCCTGAATTTTTACTTTTGCAAAACGGTGCATAGGCTATGTGCCCGCAATATGAATTTGCAGTCCGTCTTTCCATCGCGAGTAAAGGAAATAGGTATATCAACGTCTGTTCTGTTCAGTATTGCTGCCGCAATACTGCCGTCTGGATTTTCAAATGCTGTCGCTTCAATAGCCGAGCACCATGCCGAAATACCTATCCGCACCGCTCCCGGCTGAATATATCGGCTGAACTGCCCGATATAATAATATTCGCTTTTAAGTGTAAAATCATTGCAGTCGCTGTTCAGCATTACCGGCGCTTCGTAGTAATTGCCCGCATGATTCGGTCCGCCTGCCGCGTCAAGAAGCAAATTCCAGTCGATACTTCCGTTTATACCGCCGTTCAGATTACCGATAATGTCGTGGGCGTACATTTCAGCCTTTTGTTCGGGAGTCATTCCGCCGAAGCGGCTGTATTCCACACAGCCCTCCGTAAACCAAAGTTCCTTTTCGGGATACATTGACCTTAGCTTATTGCACGAAGAACGCTGTCGCTGTCCTTGCCCGCTTCATACGTGTAATCCACAAGACGGGATGAAACCTCGGAATCAAAACGGCTCAGGTCGGCGCAGAAGCCCGCTTCATAGAAGTTAGGCAGCATCTGAGGCTCGCCCACAAAAACGTCAACATCCTTGCTCTTTGCGCCGAGAGTCTGCATGATCTTGGTCTGGAAATCCGCCGAGTCAAAAACTACGACCTCGACCTCGTTTCCTGTTTCATTGGTATAGCGATCGGCAAACTGTTCCAAGTCTTTTGCAAGAGTCCAAAGAACTATCTTGTCCTGCTTGCCGTCGGACGCGCCGCTGCCTTCCGAACTGCTCGGACTGCCGCTGTTTCCGGCGTCGCTGCTGCAAGCAGCAAGTGATAAAGCCATTGCTGTTGAAAGAATCATTGCTGTTAATTTTTTAATTTTCATAATATATTCTCCTCCCAAATATTATTCTGAACATTTTCGGTTCACTGATGTTATTATAGCAAATCAAAAAAGAAAATGGTGCAAATTTTATATTGGTGTCTTTTTTTAGCGCGCGTGGTATCCGACTATTTGTTCTGAAACAGTGCGTTTATAAACGCACTACGTTCTTTTGGTATTGCGTTCGTTTAAAGAATTCTTTCTTGATATTATTTAAACGGAGCAAGTCAAATTTTTGACCTGCTCCGTAATTCTTATGATTTTATTTTCTTTATGAAAGGTACCGCTATTGCTGCAATTAACAATAAAACTGCATATAATGTCCTCTTTGAAAAAATATTCTTATAAATATTCATCATAAAT
>CAMWRN010000205.1 GCA_947176675.1 uncultured Clostridia bacterium
TCTATACATGCACGTCTGCCGTCGATTTCACCGTCTTTTTCGTTTACAGCCGACTGCAAAAAGGATATTTGTTCATTGGCTTTTTCAAGCTGCTTTTTAAGCTCCTCCGCTTCCTTGACGCTCATTTTATTGAGGTCGTTTTCCTCCGCAAGCTGTTCAAATTCTTCCGCAGGGATATCCCGGAACATATCCAGAATATCAAGGCTGACAGTACCGTACTGCTCCAGACGCGGACCATAGGTCTCATATACCCGTATGTATTTATACGCCTGCGCCGATTTGAAAGGAAAAATTGTTCCGCAGGATTCGTCCATGTAGTCCTTGAAGCTTTCAAAGCCCTTTGCCTTGAATATCTTTCCGTCCTTGACCGCTTTGAGAAGCTTTCCCGTTTCGGTAAAGGACTGCGCCTGTATGCGGCATTGGTTGATTATCTGCTGTTCGTAGAATTCCAGAGCGGAAAGCCCGCTGTTCTGTTCGTTTATAATTTTTTCAGACATAAAATATTCCTCCGTTTTTTAAATAAATAATTATGCCGCACTTGTTTTGTCGTTTGTGGATTTCGGGTACTTTTTTGATTTTGGCAGCTTCACCCATTCAAGCCATTTTGCAACGAATTCGCGGGCTTCCTTGGAAGGAGCGCAATTATGCTTGCCGCGTATCTGTATAAGCTCGTTGCCGTGCATTTCGATAGTATAAAGAGGCGTATCGGGATCGCTTGTGTTACGCATAAAAAGGATCGCAAGCTTACCCGCCATATGTCTTTCCGCGTATCCTCCGACACAGTGACTAAGCTGTTTCCCCTCATTGACAATATCGCCCGCGCCCTTTGGTACAATAATTACATAACGACCGCTTGTGTAGCCGTACTTTTCGCAGAGCTTTTTATAGTATTCGCGGTACTCTTTTTCCTTTTCTATTTCTGCCTTTAGCGCCAGTTCCGCGCGGATCGCGTTTAAAGCGGCGGACGTTCTTTCGTGCGCTTCGTAAAGCTTTGCGGGCTTGCAAATCTGGGTGTCGTGCAGATCGTAATGCAAAGCCTCGCATTCATTGATGTAGTCTTTATAAGCGTACTCAATAACACAGGGGCTCTCTTTGTAGTGCTTAGCCTGACGTTCGATATAATTTATATATTTCTCCGGAGTCAGACCTGTTTTTAAGATGAGGCTCAGGGTGTTGTTATACGAACCAAAAAGTCTGCATATCCTGATCGCGTCCTCGAATTTATATTTGCGCTTTTCACGTCTTGCAATAGATTTCAGCCTGTTCCAGCATTGCAAGACGCTTATGGTGATTTCCTGCTCTTTCATGGCTTTTCGGATAATTGCCGCGTCGTTTCCGTCAGTGCGGAATACCTCTGCCGCTGTTTTGCCGTCAAGATCAATGACCTTTTTGTGGGGCACTTTCTGATCGACAATTTCTTCGACGATTTTCTCTCCTCCGGATTTCAGCAGCATTTCCACAGCAGGATATTTAACGGCATACGTCATAAATTTGAGAGGCTGATATCCGTTATAATCCGTTCCGGCAGATTTTGTTACATCGTCCGGAGATTTATATTCACGCGGGATAATATATTTCAAAAAGCTGTTTTTCAGGACTTCGGGGTTTTCCGCTTTAAAGAAACTATATCCGCCGTATATGCCGCCGTTGATCAAATACGGTTCGTACATTCTCTTCGATTCCGAAAATTCGCCGTACCAAGTTCTTGCAATAAGACGTGCATTATTCGGCTTATACTCCATAACATAGAATTTATCCCACCGCGAACCGCCGTAGTGTTTTTCCATTTCGTCAACAGACTGATTATATCCGTATCCGCAGGTAAGAACTCCGCACACCGCATAGACAGCTTTTTTACGAACAAAAAAGTAACATAACTGATATTGCTTTTCAAGAACATTTCGGCTGATTCTTTCAGCGCGTGCGACCGCTTCACAGCCGCAGTTATGGCATGTGATCTTCACATCATGTGCAATAGTGCGTGCGGTTTCGTATTCCAGAACATCATCGGGAGTTATCAGTTCACGATTAAAATAAAGCCTGTAGCGCGTCATGCAGTGTGTGCAGTAACAGTCCACATAAGTCTTGTGCTTTTTGTAAATTATGTAGGCTTTGGCGTATTTCTTGTGAAGCGCAAGCCTTATTTTATCGGTAACATCGGGCATTCCAAGCTTATCGGGTTTGATATTTTCAAGCAGCATATTTATCACCCCTTTAAAATAAGTCGTCCAAGGACATTTCCAGTACGGACTTATTTTCTTTGCCGCAGGAATTGCTTGTCATGGTGATGCGCGGCTCGTTGTCCGCCGCTGCTCCGATGAGGTCGATCGTCATGGTACACTTGATATCTGCACCGGGAAAATAAAACCGCACCGCTTTTTTGTATGCGTCAAGATCGGAAATATGCGAACCGCAGTTTTTTGCGACTGCTTTCATGCAGTCGGAAAACGTCTTGTCGTTCTGGACTATAGCCTGTGCGAACTCCTTGTCCTGTTCGCAAAAGTTGATAAGTACGGCAAGAACCGCGGAGCGCATTGCCGAAGCGCGGCTGTCGCCTTTGAATTTTTGATTTTCGGTATTAAGCTTTTCAATAGCTGTTTGTATCATAATAATTTCTCCTTTAACGTATAGCTTTGATCCGTCAAGGGTCTGCTGCCGTGTTGATTTTTGCGTTTTATTGGTTTATACTGTAAGTGAACAGTTTTGCTGTTTGCGCCCCGGCACAGGTGCATTTTTTTCCGCAAAGGGGGTGATTGCTTTCTTCTTTTTCTTCGAGGACATAATTTCAGAACGTATTGAAACATTACGCACTGAAAATGAAATCTTATCGTACGTCGCTCAGTCCCACCAAACGATTGCGCAGCGTGCAGTAAAAGACTTCATTGACAAAAATTTTGTGAATGGGGATAAACGTCCTTAAAAACATTAATATTTTGCTTTCCCGTATGTGCCGATACGGGAATTTTTTCGGCAGCAGACCCTTGACGGATCTTTTGCAGTCAACTGCAAAATCCCACTTGACAAAAAACGGATAATGCGGTATACTGACAATGTACATTTTTGTTTTTGCTGCGTTTGTGATTATTCACAGCGCGGCCCTTTTTTTGCCCGTATATTTATCATACCCGCACTCTTCGAGCATTGGTGCGAGTTTATCAAGGACAAGGCTTTCGATCTCTCCCGAAAATGCGATCGCAGCCTCGCGTCCGTTGGTGAATTTTTTATTTTCACCGTTTCTAAGGTCAATAATTATTTCGTCACTGCAAATGCGAAATTTCAGTCCGCAGCACTCAACAGTTTTTATAGTCAATTTTCTCCTCCTCCCGTGCAAACAGCTCCAACGCTTCGGGAACGTCCAGTGTTGTGTTGATAAATGTCTTGAAGAAATCTTTTCTCCACCCGGAAAGTTTGCCGCTGATATGCTCGTCCTGCGGAAGCTCTTTCGGAACTTCCCGCGCATACTTAGGATCGTATTTCATGTACCGTTTACGCAGAAATTTCCACAGGCATTTTTCCCATGCCTGACGCTGACTGTCGCTGAACGGAGGGTGTCCCAGCTTGCGCCGTTTAACGGTATCCTCATAAAAAATGTTCAGGACGGTGTTGTTGATGTTCAGGTGGTAGTGATGTTGCAAGGTATACGGACATACTCCGGTAAAAAGATCGGTCTTTCGGTTTTCGCATTCTCTGGCTTCTTTTTCGCGATCCTCCTTGCTTTTTTCACGATACATACCGTTCTCCTCTTTCTGTTCAAGCAGCGGTAAAGCTGCATAAATACGGCTGACGATTTCACATTAAAACCGCCGAAACTTGTTGTACTGCGATTGTTCCCATGTTGACCCCACGGACGGGTACAAATTTATAAACCTGCTCCGTGCATGGATTTTCTCGCTAAAAACCCATGAAAAACTTGCTGTTCGGCATTGGACGCTTTTGGTGGGACGCGTCCGAACCCGCCGTATTTTATGCAGTTTTACCGCTGCTTGAAGTATAAATAGTTATTCGTTTGGCATATCGCTATTGTTTGCGATTTCCTCCGGGTGACCTTTCATGTAGTTTATAAAGGCGCGCTTCGGGATCTTTGTGCGGCTGCCGATAACGATAACAGGGAACCCAAGTGCTTTGGGATCTTGCCGCGCAAGAAGCGTTATTCCGTATGCGTAACAGCCCAGAACCTGCGCTACTTCCTTAGGGATAAGATATTCTCTGGGGATTTTCTCGACATCTTCAAGCGTTAAATACTGTGACACACCTGCTTACCTCCTATATTGTTTTTGTTTGTTCTCTGGTAAAAAGTTCTTCTATCGTTTTTGAGGGAAAAAACAGATCTCTGATTTTATATGCCTCATCAATAGAAAGGGGACGTTTTCCGCCGAGTTTATAGCGGAGTGTATCGCGGGTTATTCCTAAAGCTTTTGCTACATCTGTGTAGTTTATATGCGCTTTAGCAATTTCACCAATAAGCGTTGAGTACTCCATATTTTACCTCCTTATTATGTAAGCGTTTGCTTAATTTCTACTTGCATTATACAAGCAAATGCATAATTTGTCAAGACAAAATTTACGCGTTTGCTTATATTTTGTATAATTGTACAAATTATGGTTGTAATTTTTGTATGCTTACTACATTTTTATGCAAATGCATAATTTTTTCTTGACAATACGTTTCATATGTTTTATAATATTGATAATCAAAGGAGGCGTTATTATGGGAATCGGCGCAAGGCTAAAAGAAATAATTGATGAAAAAGGCACTAATGTAAATCAGATAGCTAAACAAGCCGATACGTCACCAATGACAATTTACAGTATAATTAAAAG
>CAMWRN010000206.1 GCA_947176675.1 uncultured Clostridia bacterium
GTGATCAAGTGACCGAGGTGCCTTAATATCGTGATGACGTACGAGCTAGAAAAAACTCTGAGGGTGAGTCCCGAATGCGGCTATCATGCAAGACTGACCGCTCCCGACAGGATAAGGCTTATCGCCGACAAGGAAAGCTTCCGCGAGTTCGACGCGGAAATGAAAAGTATGAACCCTATTGATTTTCCCGATTATGAGTCCAAGCAGAGGAAACTTCGGGAAAGCACCGGTCTGAAAGACGCGGTGGTCACGGGTGAATGCACGATACGCGGTGAAAAATGCGTTATAGGCGTTATGGATTCCCGCTATATGATGGCTTCAATGGGAAGCGTTGTGGGCGAAAAGATCACGCGCGCTTTTGAGTATGCCACCGAACACAGGCTGCCTGTGATAATGTTCACTGCTTCGGGCGGAGCGCGTATGCAGGAGGGCATAGTTTCCCTTATGCAGATGGCTAAAACAAGCGGCGCGGTAGCACGTCACAGCGATGCGGGACTGCTCTATATAACAGTTCTCACCGACCCTACCACGGGCGGTGTAACGGCGTCCTTTGCTTCATTGGGGGATATTATAATCGCCGAACCTAAAGTTCTTGTGGGCTTTGCGGGCAGACGCGTCATTGAGGGCACTATAAAGCAGAGGCTCCCCGACGATTTCCAGTCGGCGGAATTTATGCTGGAGCACGGCTTTGCAGATATGATAGTGGAGCGCAAATCCATGCGCAGGACTATTGCCCATATACTTAAACTGCACCCTATGAGGGAGTATTATCCGGGAGGTAATGAATAATGGAAAAGCTTAACAAATTAACTCCCTATGAACGTCTCGAAGTGGTTCGTCATAAGGGCAGACCTACTATAAGAGACTATATTCCCATTATTTTCGACGAGTTTATTGAAATGCACGGCGACCGCTATTTCGGCGATGACGGCGCAATAATGGGCGGAATAGCGTCCATAAACGGAATTCCTGTAACTGTCATTGCTGAGGTAAAGGGCAGGAACCTGAACGAGAACAAGGACAGCAACTTCGCAATGCCTCACCCGGAGGGCTACAGAAAGGCTCTGAGGCTGGCTAAGCAGGCGGAGAAGTTCCACCGTCCCGTGATATGCTTTATCGATACACCCGGCGCGTTCTGCGGTGTGGAGGCGGAAAAGCGGGGTCAGGGCGAGGCTATAGCACGAAATCTTCTGGAATTTATGCGGCTTAGGACGCCTATCATAAGCGTCGTTCTGGGAGAGGGCGGCAGCGGAGGCGCACTTGCTTTAGGCGTGTGCGATGAACTGGCTGTTCTGGAAAACTCCATATATTCGGTAATTTCTCCCAGAGGCTTTGCTTCCGTTTTGTGGAAGGACGCGGGAAGAGAAAAAGAAGCCTGCAACATAATGAGAGCAACAGCGGAGGATATGGTGGAATTCGGCGTTGCGGAGAAGATAATAGAGGAACCTTTAGGGGGCGCTCATAACGATATTGGTCAAACTGCCGAAAATATAGCGGAATTTTTATATAAAACTCTACACAAAAAAATGAAAATAGATATTGACGTTTTGCTAAATGAACGATATACTAAGTTTAGAAAGGTCGGCGAGTTTACGGAATCATAAATTCCGCCGGTTTTCATATGCATATAGGGACTTTGTCTTTATAAAAAATTACATGAACGGAGGCATTACTCATGGTATTCGATAAGGTGAAGGAGATCATTGTTGATCAGCTGGACGTTGAAGCCGATAAGGTAACAGCGGGCGCAAACATTCAGGACGATCTGGGTGCAGATTCTCTTGACGTGGTTGACCTTGTAATGAGTCTTGAAGAGGAATTCGACATCGAGATTCCCGACGAGGCAGTTGAGGGCATCAAGACTGTCGGCGATATCGTTAAGTATATCGAGGACAATCAGTAAGCGAGAGAAAAACGCGTCGGGCAAAGTTGCTGCGGCGCGTTTTTTGTAATATTAGGCAAAAGCAACAAAGGGCTCTGCCCCGTGGACCTCGCAGTCGTGAAAGGCTGGCGAACTTTTTGCATATAGGACTTTTAGTTTTGCTGCGTTTAATTTTCTTTATCCGAACTTTCATAGAAAAGGTGATTTTATGAATACCGATCCTATTATTAAAAAAATGACCGAAGAGATCGTTAAGATCTGCGACCCGCTGCAAATTTTCCTCGCATCGGCAAAGAAAAATTCAAAGGGCGAGGTCTCCCGCTTTAAGCTGTGCATTGTGGTGGGCGACGTATATGGAAGCCGTTCCGATCTGGAAACCGAAATACTCCTCAAGACCGACTGTCCCGTACCCTGCGATATACTTGTATACACAATAAGCGATTGGAACGAATGTCTGGACGACGATTTCACATTTGCATACAGAATCGATAACGAAGGGAATTTACTTTATGAGCAGGGGAAGTAGTCATTCAACGGACAGCAAGCGTTATTACGATTGGCTTTATCACGCTTGCCTTGATATTATGTCGGCACGGACTCTTGCAAGCGACAGCAGACTTACAAAGCCTGTAGTGTTTCACTGTCAGCAGGCGATAGAAAAGGGTCTGAAAGCGTTCCTGCTTTACAAGCACCGCAAGCTTTTTGACGGACACAACATTACATGGCTGTGCAAACAGGCGGCTATGACCGACCGTACGTTCACACAATGGATAGAGAAAAGTACTATGCTTAACAGGTATTACATAGAAACGCGGTATCCTGCCGATATTCCCGAGGAAATAGGCAAGGATACCGCCGGGGATATTCTGAAGTCTGCGGAAGAGATGATGGAGTTTATCTGTGATATCACGAAATTTGATTACAGAAGCTACCGCAAGAGCGGAAAGTACTGGCTGAAAAACGATAAGCAGTAACGTCTTTCAGCGGGTCAGAAGCTCTATGACAGCCATTGCGGCGGCTCCGGGAAGTCCGAGGGTGAGAGAAACAAAAACTGTGAACAGATTAAGCGGCAGGGCAAGTCCGATACGGTCTCCGAAAAAATGCAGGACAGCAAGTCCCAGTCCTCCGCTTGCCATGCCCTTTAACGCCGTCTTAAACGGTTTTCCGGACCGCAGGAAATGTATGAGCATGACCGCTCCCGCAAAGACGAATGCGCCGTAAAAGATAAGCTCCGCGGGAGATGCGGTCAGTCCGAAACCGAAAGTTTGCATTTTACACTTCGCTCCTTTGCCGTTCTTATAAGGTAATCGTAACGCGCTCGCATGGCAAGCTCCTCGTAGATGAGGGCGTCCACAAGCTCGGGTTCGTCGGTCATGTCGTAGCTTTCTCTGATTCGGGAAAGCCGTTCCGTTACAAAGTCAAGCTCCTCAAAAAGCTGCTTTCGGAAAAAGTTTTCCTCATCGGCGTTTGAGTATTTGTTTTTTTTCACGTCCTTGGTACAAAACAATTTCAAATCCACCCCTCCTAAAGAAGAAGATATCCCAGCGCGAGAATGAGCTTGATATCGGCTTTTTCTTTTATAAGCAGATACATGATAAGAATTATCATCAGCTTTTCGCCGTCAAGATTCAGATCTGACAGAAAAGACAGGCTTGCGGCTTGAGCTCTTTCCGCAGTACGGCTCTGACCCGTAACGTTCTGCACCGGAGGTTCCCGCTGCATGGTCTGTGCGGCCTGTAAAGCTTGCATAGCCTGCCGGTTCTGCTGATTTTGCTGTCGGGGAATTCCGTTCCGGTCATTGCTGTATGTATTGTTATTGGGTCTCACCTGTTCAAAGCGGGTCTGATTATTCCGAATATTCTGCATACTTTGCTGCATAAATCTGTTGCCCTGTTCGGTGTACTGACGGGTCACTCTGTTCATCTCCCTTACACGCTGTTCCGCTTGTAAAAGTCCCTGTTCGGACATTGTTCAACGCCCCTTTTTATCGGTACTGCGATCACAGCATATTTTCCAGATCGTTAAGCATACCGTTTTCGCGCATTGTGACAAAAATATTGTAAAGCTTGAGAAGCTTGACAGCCTTGTCGAGACGCCTTTGCTTTTCCGCGGAAAGGTGGGGGCGGAGAGCGATAAGAAGACCGCAGTCCTTGTCATCGGAGGAAGCCGCTCCCAGAAGCTGTATCAGAGACAGAGGGTTTATGCCGCCGTCGGAGTTTCCGATTCCGCCCGCTTCATTAGATGCCGCGGGAGCGTTTGTGTCTCCGGAAGCGTTTTCCGCGGAAACACTCTGAAAATTCGTCCCGCCCGAAAGCATGGCAGCAAGCTCTTTTATCTGGTTCATGCTTTCCTCGTCGGACAGCAGGGATTGAATTTTTTCTGTAATATCGTCCAGCTTGCTCACCATCCTGTACGGTTATCATTTTGACGTTTTGGATTTTGATGTTGAATGAGGTTTTGTTGCAGTGCTCCGTAAGAAACAACAGGATAAATTATGTATTGCAGGAGCGTGTTTCCACATCCGCAAGCCTGCGGCGTGAAATCCGCTTCCTGCAATGATTATGGGACTGCGGTTATTTTCCGCCCGTAAGCTTATTGTACAGAGCCTGCGCCTGAGGAGCGGACATAAACTTCTCCAGCATCTGAGGATTGTTTACGATCTGGTTGAAGGTTGCCGCTTCCGAGGGCTTCATATTTTTTAACGCCGCGTCGAATTTCCCCTGTTCAAGATCCCGTCTCAGACTGTCGGGGGACACACCCAGTTTGGCGCTTACGACATTCAGGAGCTTATCAAGCTGCTGAGGGGTCGCGTTGAGGTTTGCCATAATAATTCCTCCAAAAATTTATATTCAGCTCTTTCTTTCTCTTACAGCATATGTTATAATATC
>CAMWRN010000207.1 GCA_947176675.1 uncultured Clostridia bacterium
ACACTACCAGGTATTTCTTATAACTTTAATGAAAAATTAGAAGAAAATAACGGTATGACTAATACAAAATATGCTGTAAATTATAGTAAAGTCATGAATGCTTTCATGTCTAATTTTATATCTGAAACCCTTAACAATCTTGAATATTTTGCTATGTATTTTACACATAATATAGCCGATGAAAGTGTTATTTATCAGTCTACTCATCAAACATACATAGAAATAACAGAATTACTATATTATCATATTTGTCAACTCAATACACCAAATAGTTCCAAATATTATACAAATCTTATTGAATTATATAATATTTGGAAAAGCAAACAAATAGAACTTTTAAACAAAAATATTCAAGAACAAAGGCGTAATGTTGAAAAAGGAACTTATGCTAATAATATTAATTAATGTGGGTACTTTATTTTATTATAAACTTAATTATATATTGACAAATTTACTTTTATAGAATATAATATAAGTATGAAAAGGAGGAATGCACAATGAGCGCAGGAGGAGAATCTGTTTTTTAAAAATAATTGTTTATAAGAAGACACGGAGCTGTTGTATTATACAACAGCTCCGATTTATTAAGAGGTGATTTTATGGATACTGAAAAGCACGTTGATGAACTGGAAGTCCTGTTTGAGCTTTACAGTTTCAAAGCTTCAAACAGAAAGGCGCATTATGTACGTCCTGCTACGCTTGCGGAGGTCATGTCTTCCGACTTTTTGATTTTCGGGGGTTCTTTCTCAACCCTGTGATTATATTATATACTATCGTTAACGATATATCAAGTGGTAATATATACAAATGTATATTGTTAACGATATTTGTATATGATATAATTTAATTGTAAGGTGGTGTAATTATGGCTATAACCAAAGCACAACAAAAGGCAGTTGCAAAATACGAAAGCAAAGTATATGATAAAACGCTTATAAGAATGCCTAAAGGCTATTTATCTACTGTAAAAGACCATGCAATACAACAGGGTGAAACGCTTAACGGGTTCATTAACAGGGCAATAACCGAAACAGTAGAACGGGATAATAACAAACCCGCTCCAGACGGAGCAGAACGGGAGGAAAAAGAGGTAAAATTATCATAAAATGCCTTAAAATATCGAATAAAGCCATAAAAAGACTTAAAATGCAGTAAACTATCGTAAAATACCACAATTTGCGTAAAAAAATGCTTGACATTAAAAAAAATATCGGGTATAATAATTATAACAGAACCCGACACGCCTCTGACTCAAGCGTACCACGTCGGGTCGTTTAATTTATGGGAGCATATTTATGGAACTGAAAAATCAACAGCCGCCTATGAGTGTGGACGAACAAATTGATAACCTTAAGGCGTTAGGACTTCAAATAGATGATGAAAACTATGCAAAATCCATACTGAATGATATATCGTATTTTCGGCTCATAAAGGCGTATGGGTTAGGCTTGAAGAATAAAAATTCTGCATATGACGGTACTGTAACATTTGAGCAAATTGTTGATCTATATTTTTTCAACGCCAATTTCCGTCAGATTTTATTTGCTGAAATTGAGCAAATCGAGGTAAATTTAAGGTGTCGTATCTCAAATCATTTTTCATGCAAATACGGCGTCTTGGGTTATGAAAATTACGATAATTTTTCAAATGCAGATTATCATAAGGAATTTTTAATCAGCATACAAGACGAGATAGAACGAAACAGCAAAGCTCCTTTTGTCAAGAATTTTCAAGAAAACTATACTGACGGAAAAATCCCGTTTTATGCTCTTATTGAGCTTTTCAGCTTCGGGACGCTTTCTAAGTTTTACAAAAACATGAAGTCAGCTGACAAAAAAGCGGTTGCAGCTCATTATGGAACAGGGTATACATACCTTGAAAGCTGGTTTGAGCATTTGGCTTTTATAAGGAATATATGCGCGCACTATGGACGGCTCTATAACATGAATTTTCCTAAAACACCCACAATGTACAAGCAGTATACCGAACAGGGAATAGGAAATATAAGAGTATTCGCAAGCCTTATCTGCATGAAGCACTTGCTGCCGAATGATAAACATTGGACAGGTTTTATTGATAAAATAAGCTTGCTCTTTGAAAAATACCCGAATGTGAAAATTGAGCTTATGGGTTTTCCTGAGAACTGGGAGAAAATTTTAAATCAGTCACCTAAAAGCTTATAACAATGCTTCACAAGAATTACAAAATGGGAGTGGGTCACCTGCTCCCGTTTATCTTTTTTGCAGTCAACTGCAATGTCTTATAATTAAAGTAGACCTGTTTTCTACGCTTGCTATCTCCCAAGCGGTCATTTTTGGCACTTCATTGAAAACGTCTATGCAACAGGTTAAATAAACCGTACCGTTTTGGATAGCCCTTGCAGGATAAGAACGAGATTGCACGACACGGAGCATGTCACGCAGCAGGAAACGTCCATGCACGATAAGAATGGGCTTGTACGATACGGAACGAGTCACATCACAAGGAACGTCACTGAATAACAGGAAATGGCTTACACGATATGGAGCGGATCACGCAGAACACTTTCCCCCGAAAGTTCTAACACACTATGACTATTTCCGCTGTAAATAGTCTGTGTGGCAGGCTTTCCCCTGCACTCCATTTTATATGATCCTGTTCACTATGGTGAAAGTGTGCGTATACTTTCTATGGCTTGCGAGCCTATGAAAAAACACTTTATCGGTGAAGCCGCGCGATTTACTTGGGCTTTGCCCTAAGTAACGCCATAGCACTTATGACATTCCGTAAACTCTATATCATAAGTGCAGGCGCTCTCTGAGGGGGATATGTTCCACTTCACCAATTTTGAACCCGCTCAAATTTGAGCGGGTTACTGAACAGTTTCATGTTCAACTTTTGTTCAAGAAAGTTATTAAAAAACACGATAAAAGGCGATAAATTATAACAAGTGTTATTGTAGAAAACAACGTAAAACAGTCATTTGCAACAGTTTTGAATAGAACATAATAAATAACTGGGCAAACTCCGACTCTGAAGGTCGCAGGTTCGACTCCTGTCAGGCGCACCACGTTTTTTAGCCGTTTGAGGGTTCTCGGGCGGCTGTTTATTTTGTCCGATTTTCCTAAATTGACAACAGATTGACAACAACTCGAAGAAAAATATAAAATTCAAGGCTCTTTTCCATACTCGGGAAAGAGCCTTTTAGTTATCCAACATCTTTCTTTTTGTCCTCCTTGCGGGGAGCGGGTTTGTGCTTGAACATAAAATCGCCTATTATGTTTGAATTTCGGGAGCGGCTTTCCTCCAGCGCATGAGCATAGACCTTTTCAGTGGTTTGCGGACTCGTATGTCCTAAGTACTTTGCAACCGAAGCAGGGTCAACGCCGCCGAATATAAGCGCACTTGCCGCGCTGTGCCGCAGGGCGTGAGGATTAATGTGTACAAGACCGTTCTTGTCACATATGACCTTCAGCCACTTGTTAGCTGTATCAGGCGCATGGGGATAGCCTATGTTCTTTGACTGGAAAAACAGGAAATCCGCCGTAAAATCTCTATGCTTGCCGCTGCCGTCCAATATGCTTACGGTTTGCGGGAATGCAGTACCGACGCTATCGTGGAAATCGTCCCATTCTCTTTTGTATTCTTTCAGAAGCTCCATTAATTCGGACGGCAGACGTATAAACCGCTGACTTGTCTTGTTCTTTGGCGTATCAATGTATATTCCCGAAGCGGGACGGTAATAGACGGCTTGGCGTATCTCAATCTGATTAAAAGTGAAATTCACATCAGACCATTGCAGACCCAACAATTCGCCCCGACGTGCGCCTGTTGCAACGGCAAGGAACACAAACACCTTTACTTCCAGAGGTTCACTTTCTGCCGCCTCCAAAAGTGCGCCTATTTCCTCTGACTCCAGGTATCTGGGTGCGGTCTTTTCGACTTTAGGCAGTCTTACCCGCTCCGCAGGATTGGAAGTAATTAGTCCGTCTTTGAGAGCTTCGGACAATACCATGCTGACAAGGCTGTGAACCTTGTGGAGTTGGGAGGCACTCAACGCCTTTTTATTGCTTTCACAAACGTTGAACAAGCTTGAAATTGGCATACTCAAAGCCTCTGAAATCCTTGCCGCCGTCTGCTGTGATATGCTCTTACCGTTTATTGCGGCGTTCAAGGTAGTAGAGGCTATGCCGTACCTTTGGGAAAACTGCGTTTTATTGGGTACTGCTCCGAGTTTCAGCAGGTCTGTTTTGGTTTTAAGCCGATATCTTGTATCTGAAACAGCGGGCTTGTCGAGCAGGTTTCTGTACAGATTATTCAGCATGTTTGAATTGACTAACGAGATCGGGACACCGTCTATATCATGCAGGAGCGGGTAGAGGGAGCGGTAAAAATTTGCCGTGCTTATCTTTATAAGACCGTTTCTTTGTTTATCGTCCACAAGCCTACGGCAGTACGTGCCGAATAGGACACGCTGTTCGGCAACTTCACCCGACAGGCATTTCGACTCATAATCGGCGGCAAACTTATTCAGCGCCTTTTTATTAGCTGACTCTGTCCGTTTAGGATCGGCTTTCCATGTTGTTTGGAAAATACGCTGCTTGCCCTCCGAGTCACGTCCTCCGAATACCCTTATGCGGTAAACGACCGAACCGTCTTTATTTGTTCGTTGGGTTATTGTTGCCATTGCTTATATCCCTTCCTATCATACTTTTTAAACATTGTTCTACATAATCATAATTGCCTTTGTTAAATTCGGCAATTAATTTTTCATACTCTTGTTCGGTT
>CAMWRN010000208.1 GCA_947176675.1 uncultured Clostridia bacterium
GATTTGATTATTAACGAGTATTTTTATGATTACAATGGTGAAACTTATTCATACGTTTATCGGCGGCGACGAGTTAAATAGTAGAAAAGAGGGCGTTTACGTCACGGACTACATCTATGAAAAAGACCTGAAAGGCGGCGTTACGCGCAGACGCGGCAGGGGCAGCGAATACTATAACGACGACGTTATAGAGGACATTTATTATGCGCCTGTAAGGGTCTTTAAATGATTTTTTACAGCCGTCACGGGTTGTTTGAAATAATAATTATTTAAGGAGATTTTTATGGTTATCATTGAAATGGAAAACGGCAAAAAGATCAAGCTGGAGCTTTACCCCGACATCGCTCCCATAACGGTAGAAAACTTTGAAAAGCTTGTTAAGGACGGCTTTTACGACGGACTTATTTTCCACCGCGTTATACCGGGCTTCATGATTCAGGGCGGCTGTCCCGACGGAACGGGAATGGGCGGTCCGGGACATCACATCAAGGGCGAGTTTGCTTCCAACGGCGTAAAGAACGACCTGAAGCACACCCGCGGAGTTATCTCCATGGCGCGCTCTATGATGAAAGACAGCGCAGGCTCACAGTTCTTTATCATGCATCAGGACGCTCCTCACTTAGACGGCGAGTATGCAGCTTTCGGAAAGGTAGTCGATGGCATGGATGCGGTTGACGAGATCGCCGAGACAGAGACAAGCTATGGCGACAGACCTGTCAAGGAACAGAAGATGAAGCGCGTATACATCGAAGAATAAAACAACAGGGAGTACATTCCGTTACGGTTTGTACTCCCTGTTTTCAGCCTTTGAGGATATTGTCTATTTTTTCAAGCTCCTCGGGTGAGAAGTCGAGTTTTTTCACAGCTCCTGCGTTTTCGATAAGTTGCTCAGGACGGCTTGCCCCAACCAGAACCGTGGTAACCTTTCCGTTCCGCAAAACCCATGACAAAGCCATTTGTGAAAGCTTTTGCCCCCGCTCCGCCGCGACGTCGTTAAGCGCGCGGAGCTTTTTCAGCATTGCTTCGTCAAGCTCGTTCCCTATCCAAGTTTTC
Organism: uncultured Clostridia bacterium; assembly: GCA_947176675.1. Classification (GTDB taxonomy): domain Bacteria; phylum Bacillota; class Clostridia; order Oscillospirales; family Ruminococcaceae; genus RGIG8773. Next base: position 1,054 of record CAMWRN010000208.1, read on the forward strand.
CCTCTGCCTACGCGGGAATCCTCCGGAACTCCGTTAAGATAGCGGTCCGTAAGAAATCCCTGATAAAGCGGGGAGAAAACTGCCAGTCCGAAGCCTTCTTTTGAGGCAAAATCATAAAGCCCATCGTCCTCTATCCAACGGTTCAGCATTGAGTAGGACGGCTGATTTACAACAAACGGCGTTTTCAGCTCGCGGAAAATTTTCAGTATCTCCGCAGTCTGCTTTTGAGTGTAGTTGGAAATTCCCACATAAAGAGCTTTTCCTTGACGGACAGCGTTGTCCAGCGCGAGTGCCGTTTCCTCAAGCGGAGTGTTTGGATCAAAAATATGGTGGTAATAAATGTCAACATAATCCAGTCCAAGACGTTTCAAGCTCTGGTCGAGGGAAGCAGTCAGATATTTGCGTGAACCGTTCTTGTCCCCGTAAGGTCCCGCCCACATATCGTAACCCGCTTTTGTTGTGATGATAAGCTCGTCGCGGTACTCTCTTAGTCCGCGGTCGAGAATTCGGCAGAAGTTCTCCTCGGCAGAGCCGTTGTAGGGATTTCCGTAATTATTAGCGATGTCAAACTGGGTGATACCGAGGTTAAACGCAGTGCGGCAGATTTTTTCCATGTTGTCGAATTTGTCCGTGTAGCCGAAATTGTGCCAAAGTCCCAGCGAGACTGCGGGAAGCTTCAGACCGCTTTTTCCGCAGCGGTTGTACACCATTGTATCATAGCGCTTGTCGTCCGCAATAAACATAACGATCTTCCTTTCTTATTGGTTTGCAAAAACGTCCGCAGAGCCATGCCTTGCGGACGTTTTATTTTTATGCTGTGATTTTATGCACCGTAGTAAGCCTTTTTGTAAAGCTCTTTAAGCTCGTCGATTCTGGGAAGTCTGGGGTTAGCGGTTGTGCACTGATCATCGAATGCCTTGTAAGCAAGACCCTCGAGAGCGTCGTTGTAGGTCTTTTCGTCGATATAGGAGCGCTTATCCTTTTCGCCTGCTTCCTTGATGGAGAGGGGAATTCCCACCTCTGTCATGAGCTTTCTAACCGCGTCGGCAAGAGCCTTAACGCCGTCAGCGTCGGAGGCGTTCTGAGGAACGAAGCCCATCATCTTAGCGATCTCCGCATAACGCTCGGGAGCCATATAGTGATCGTACTTAGGCCATGCAGCGAACTTTGTAGGTGTAGGCTGACCGTTATATTCGATAACGTGAGGCAGCAGGTAAGCGTTTGCAAGACCGTGAGGAATGTGGAACTCACCGCCCAGCTTGTGAGCCAGAGAGTGGTTTACGCCGAGGAACGCGTTTGTGAACGCCATACCTGCGATACAGGAAGCATTGTGCATCTTCTCTCTTGCAACGGGGTTAGCGGTGTTGTAGGAATCAGGCAGATACTTGAATACCAGCTTGATAGCCTGAAGCGCCAGAGCGTCAGTGTAGTCGTTGGCAAGAATGGAAACGTAAGCCTCAATAGCGTGAGTCAGAACGTCCAGACCTGTGAATGCAGTGGAAGACTTAGGCACGGTGTAAACGAACTGAGGGTCAACGATAGCAATATCGGGAGTAAGCTCATAGTCAGCAAGAGGGTACTTCATATTCTTGGACTTGTCGGAAATTACGGCAAAGGAAGTTACCTCGGAACCTGTACCCGAAGTTGTGGGGATAGCAACCATCTTAGCCTTCTTACCCAGCTTGGGGAACTTGTAAACTCTCTTACGGATATCCATGAACTTCTGAGCCATGCCAACGAAGTCAGCGTCCGGGTTCTCGTAGAACAGCCACATAGCCTTAGCAGCGTCCATCGCCGAGCCGCCGCCGAGAGCAATAACAACGTCGGGCTTGAAAGAGTTCATAACCTCTGCGCCCTTACGTACTGTAGTAAGGTCGGGATCGGGCTCAACCTCACTGAAAATTTCGATAGCGGGCTGAGTAGCGTTCTTTTCCAGCTGATAGATAACTCTGTCAACATAGCCAAACTGAACCATGCCGGGGTCGGCAACGATCATAGCCTTGTGGATATTGGGCATCTTAGCCAGATACTGAACGGAACCGGGTTCAAAATAAATCTTTTCGGGAACCTTAAACCACTGCATATTCAATCTCCTCTTCGCAACTTTCTTTCTGTTTACAAGGTTCTTTGCGGTAACGTTCTCCGAAACGGAGTTCTTGCCGTAAGAGCCGCAGCCCAGTGTCAGGGACGGAGCCATGGAGTTGTAAACGTCGCCGATAGCACCGAAGGAAGCAGGGGAATTTACTACGATACGGCTTGCCTGCATTGTGGAACCGTATCTCTCGATGATATTCTCATCGGAGGAGTGAACGACAGCAGTATGTCCTGCGCCGTGCTTGAGCATTTCTTCACACATTTCAAATGCGTGGTCTGTGGAGTCAGCCTTAACGACTGCAAGAACAGGGGAGAGCTTTTCAAGAGCAAGGGGATACTTCTCAGCATCGGTACCGGGAAGCTCTACGCAGAGCACCTTGGTCTCCTTAGGAATGGTAATACCTGCTTTTTCGGCGATCTGCCAAGGATACTGACCAACGACCCAAGGCTGAACAGCCATCTTCTCAACGTTGATAACAACGTCCTGGATCTTCTGGATCTCGTCCGGCTTAGCGAAGTAGCAGCCGTGATATTTCATGAAGCCTACTGCTTCATCGTAAATTTCGGAATCAATGATCGCAGCCTGCTCGGAAGCACAGATCATACCGTTATCAAAGGATTTGGAAAGAACCAGATCGTGAACAGCCTGCTTGATGTTAGCGGTTTTCTCGATATAGCAGGGAGTATTGCCGGGTCCAACGCCGAGAGCGGGCTTACCTGCGGAATAAGCAGCCTTAACCATTCCGGGACCGCCTGTAGCAAGAATTGTAGCAACGTCGGGGTGGTTCATGAGCAGACCTGTAGCTTCAACAGAGGGATACTCGATCCACTGTATGCAGTGTTCGGGAGCGCCCGCCTTGACAGCAGCGTCGAGAAGGATCTCAGCGGCTTTTTTGGAACACTGCTGAGCAGAGGGGTGGAAACCGAAGATAATGGGGTTTCTTGTCTTGGCGCAGATGATAGCCTTGAACATTGTTGTGGAAGTAGGGTTGGTTGTAGGGGTAACGCCGCATACGATACCTACAGGTTCAGCAATCTCCATATAGCTTTCGTCAACGTTGTCCTCGATAACGCCTACAGTTTTCTCATGCTTGATTGAGTGCCAGATGTACTCTGTGGAGAAGATGTTCTTTGTTACCTTATCCTCGAAGATACCTCTGCCTGTTTCTTCAACAGCCATTTTGGCAAGCTCCATCTGAGCGGAAAGTCCTGCCAGAGCCATTGCCTCCGTGATCTTGTCAACCTGCTCCTGATCGAGAGCCATATACTCGTCGAGAGCCTTTTTCGCGTTGCTCACGAGGGTATTGATCATCTCGGCAGTTTCGACTTTTGCTTCCTCAGTAACGGGAGCGTTCTTTTCCTTTGCCATGTTTGATTCCGCCTTTCATTTTTTCCCCGCAGGGATATTTTTTATAGCGTTGACGGTATGAGACGGTCTTCGCTATGTTTGTTAAATTTATCACAATCTTATTGTACCACAACCAAGTCAATACGTCAATGAACATATTGTTAATTTTATAACAAACTTCTGGTACCGATTGTATACGCAATATTACATATTTTGTAAAGCTGTGTTTTTAGATGTAAAATTAGTATATACATATATAATTATAAAT
>CAMWRN010000209.1 GCA_947176675.1 uncultured Clostridia bacterium
CGTTCAATGAGTGAAGCCGATAAATCAGAAATTATAATATGTCACAATGAAATGCTGTCCGAGGCTTATAAAAAAATGTGCGGCGACGAAATTGATATGCTGATAATTGACGAATTTTTTGCAGGCTATAACAGCGAACTTGTTGATATAAGTCTTGCTGAAAAAATTGTTTTTGAAAAGTCCGAAAGCTGCGAGCTTGTGCTAACGGGCAGAAATCCCCACGAAAAATTTATTGCAACAGCCGATTATGTCAGCGAAATAACCGCTGTTAAGCACCCGTATGAAAAAGGCATATCTGCAAGAAAGGGCATTGAATTTTAGTGAGAATTTTTTAGTTTTCCCTGTTTTTGGGCGTACTCCTTCAGCTTTTTATTGCCAATATTCATTGTCCCGAATTTATCTGTACAGCATATCACCTCGCGGCAAAGAGCGATTTTCTCTGCCGCTTTTTCTATGTTATCACTGCTTATCGGTTCAAAAGCTTTTTCGGTAATAACCTCTGCGGCAAGAGCGGACGCTGCGGGAAAATCAATATCGTTTTCGTGGATTATTCCCGTAATAAACGGAATATTTTGTCTTTGCAAATTGCGGAAAGCGTTTATACCCGTACCGCCTCCCGCTATAACAAACACCTGTGGCACACCGCGTGGCTTTTCAAGCTCTGCCGTTCCGTAATTTTCATTGTAGCAATACGGTGCTATTCCGTAAAGTTTGCCGATATATTCTGCCGTGAAAATTTCTTCGGAAGTACCGTATTTGTCTATACCTTTTCCGCCGACGCATACTATACGATCCGAAACTCTCTGCGCCAAATCAAGTTCGTGCATTGACATTATTACAGCGATATCTTTTTCGCACACAAGCATTTTCAGAATATTCAGCATTTCAAGCTTATGCCGAATATCGAGAAAAGAAGTCGGCTCGTCAAGAATAAGAACGTCGGGTTCCTGACATATTGCTCTCGCAAGCATTACACGTTGCCGCTGACCGTCGCTGATACGGTTGAAATTCCTGTTTCCGATTTCTGTAACACGGGTAAGCTCCATTGCTTCCGTTACCTTGCTTTTATCATGCTTCGACAAAATTCCAAGCTGCCCCGTATATGGATAACGTCCTGTTTTAACCACGTCGGCGCAGGTCATAAGCTCCGTTTCCATTCGCTCCGTCATAAGGACGGACATCGTTTTTGCTAATTCATTTCCGCTTATGCCTTCGGCATTTTTACCGTCGATAAAAAACGTACCCGAAATTTTGTCAAGCTGTCCGATAATCGTTTTCAAAATAGTGGATTTCCCTGCACCGTTGGGACCTATCAGAGTTGTGATCTGTCCCCGATTTACGGAAATATTTATGCCGTCGATCAAAATATTTCTGTCATATCCCACCGATAAATTTTTGGTATATAAAAATTTATTTCCCATATTATCGCTCACTTTTTCTGCGAAGCATTATCCATATAACCGTCGGCGCTCCGAAAACCGCAGTAACAGTACTTATGCTAAGTTCCGACGGGGCGAAAACTGTTCTTGCGACAAGATCGCTGAATAAACAGAAAGCCGCACCGCCTAAGAATGAAGCCGGAATTATAACCTGCGGCTTTGCAGTACCGAAAAGACTTTTAACCAAATGAGGAACGGCTATTCCAACAAATGAAACCGGACCCGCAAACGCCGTGACCACAGCGGATAATATGCTTGACAGTAAAATCAAAACCGTTCTGAACAGGCGTATATTCAGTCCCATACTTTGAGCGTAAACCTCTCCCAGACTGTATGCGCCGATTTGCTTTGACAATATAAAGGTAATCGTCAGCGCAGTAAATACCACGGCTGAAACAGCTTTTACATCTCCGCTGTCAATACCCGAAAAGCTGCCCATTGACCAGTTGTGCAAATTTACAATGCTGCTGTCGCTTGCAAATGTAACCGCAAAATCCGTAATTGCCGAGCATATATATCCTATCATCACGCCGCTTACTATAAGCAGCGAGCTTTTTTTGACGCGTACAGAAATCAGCAGAACAAAGCCGAGCGAAAGCATTGATCCTACAAACGCTGCCGTTATTAAAGCGGCGGAACTCATAGTTTTTCCCGCACCGAGAAAAATAATCATTGCAAAAGCAACTGTCATTTTCGCTCCCGAAGATATTCCAAGAACAAAGGGACCTGCGATCGGATTATTGAAAAAGGTCTGTAAAAGAAATCCCGAAACGGACAGCGCACCACCCAGCAATGCCGCCGCAAGAGCGCGGGGAAGACGTATTCCGTTTATTATGCTTGCCGCTGTGACATTATCGCTGCTTCCCGAAACAATCTGCAAAAATTCTGCGGCAGAAACCCTTATGCTGCCGAAAAATAAATTGAGTGCGAATAAAATCAGCAATAAAGCCGCAAGCAATGAAAAGCAAACGGCATAACGCTTTGAAGCACTTTTCATACTGAATAAACTCCTATTTTAATTGATAAAAGAAATCAAAATCCTCGTCTGTTTCGCCGCTGAAAATTTTGCTCATTTCGTAAATTACGTCCGCTGCTCCCGTGGTCTGCTGAAACATATTCTTTTCGGTACACCATACGTTTCCATTCTGCACAGCCTTAAAATCCGCAAGCAGCGAATTTTTTTCAATAAGCTGCCCGACGTCGGAAATACCGCCGTCAACAGTGCTGTTATAAATCAGAAAATCCGCGTCCTTTGCAATCGCATAAAATGTTTCAAACTGAATATTCATTGTTGAAAGGTCGTTGTCATCGATTTTTAAGTCCTCCGCCGAAAACGCATACTGTCCTCCCGCAAGTTCAATAATTTTTGAAATATAATCTCCCGACTTACGCACGTTTACATTTCCGTTTGAACCTATATAGAAAAATGCTGCCGTTTTTCCTGTTGCTTCGTCGGTAACAATGCTTTCAAGAAATCCTATTTTTTCATTAAAGAAATCCTCCGCCTCTTTTTCTTTTCCCACCAGCAGACCGTACAGCTTTATCCATTCCATTCGCCCAAGCGGGTGAGCTTCATAGCTTGAACGCTCTACCATTACGGGTATGCCTTGATTTTCAAGCATTTCCTTGACCTCTGGTTTATGGTATATCATTGTTGACTGAATTGCAAGGCTGCATTTTTCCGACAATATAAGCTCATAATCGGGTGCTGAATATTTTCCCGCATAAAGTATCTGTCCGTTTTCAATAGCCGATTTTATGCGGGGCAGCGACCAGTCTTTTTCCTTTGTTGAGGAAGCACGTATGCTGTCAAGAGAATTTATTCCGTCAAACAGATCCATAGCGGAGGACGCGGCAAGATAAATATTTTCCACAGGCTGCTTTATTACTATCATTTCTGCTGGAACATCTTCGGGAATATCTTTGTCCTGCGGCACAAGCAGGAACTTATCCGTCCCGCCTATGGTAATAACGGAAAATCCGTTGCTGTAATAATCAACGGAAAATTCCTCGGCATACTGCAAGTCCATACTGCCTGCCGGTGCATTTTCAAGGGAAATACTGTTTTTCTCCGACGTGCATGAGGAAAGTACAAATGCCGAAAATATTATAATACTAAGGAAAATAACACGTTTCATTTTTTTAACATTTCTCCGCCTATTTCATATATATTTGCAAAACGTATATCATAGGTTTGCTGTCTATTATTTCTTTGAGAATTGATATTTTTTCCGAAAGCCGATTATCCATAATAAACATCAACTCCTGTTCTTGTAATACTAATTCACGACCTAAATGTGTACAAAAAATTCTGCGCAAAAACTTGCATATATGGTTTTTGCGCAGAATTTTTGTCTACACTGTTGCCGTGAATTAGGATAAAAGATTATTCTTGCTTTATCGTTGACGAATTGAAATACAGCGTATATTCAATTTCGTAGGGCGTACTCATTGCAGTGGTATCGGCAGTTACGGGAATTTTGCAGTCAAAGCCTGCAATGGGGATTTTAAACGCTGAATTTCCTTCTGTATTTATCATATCAAAGCGTTCGCCGTTTACAGTCATATAATCGTAGTTGGAACTGCCCCAAATTATTTCGGCAAAAGCGTTTCCGTTCTCCACCGTCAGCTTGGCGGGGGACTGTATTTTTGCGCGTCCCGAGCCGCCCTCCAGAGTTACCTCAATGGTATACTCGCCGTCGGCAAGTCCGAGAGCTTCGACAGTTGCAATCACTCCGTCTGCAAATGCGCTTGTGGGCAGACTGTCGCTGCGGAAAATCAAAATACGGTTGTACCATTGCTCTTTATTTTTGCTGTAAGCGGCGCACTCTATTTCCATATCCAACGCTTCAACGGGAACGGTGTAAGTATGCTCGCCGTTATCGTTTTCCTTAAACGGAATGTATCCACTTTCCTCAGCATTTTCGCCCTTTCCCATAAAAATGTGAAGATAACCCTTGCCGCCCATTGTCATAACGGCGGTCATTTTACCCTCCGATACGGTAAGCTCGCATTCTGTAATTTTAAACATCGACGAGCTTGACTGTACATCTATGGTGTATATTCCGTCCTTAATATCCGCAGCGTAAATCGGCGTAAGGTTTGATGTGTCAACAGTTTCGACGGGAGCAGTTTCATCTCCTGCCGCAACCTTGTTTTCCTTTTCCAACATTGTTTCAAATACGGTATTTTCTGCTGTGGAATTATTTTCAGAACAGCCGGAAAAAGCAGCGGAAAAAATACATATTGCCAATATAAACAGAC
>CAMWRN010000210.1 GCA_947176675.1 uncultured Clostridia bacterium
CTTTCCGCCGTATTCGCAGTATCCGTACAAATTATTATCGTCACAAAACGCCTTGTAGGAATGCACAAAATAAACGTACTCGTTATCGGAAAGTCCCTCAAACAGCGGACAGTCGTGCTGTACCTCAAGCTTGTTCCAGCCCATGTGGGGGATAACAAGTCCCTCGTCGGGAATTTTGTCAACATAACCGCCGATAAGCCCCAAACCCTCGCACTCCTCAAACTCAAAGCTTTTCTCGAAAAGGAGCTGCATACCCAAACATATACCAAGGAACGGCTTTTTTTTCGCTTCGCTCTTTATCGTGTCCACAAGACCGCTTTCGCAGAGCATTTTCATTGCCCATGGGAACGCTCCGACTCCGGGCAGAATAATGCCGTCGGCGTTTTTTATATCGTCAACGGACTTTGTAAGCTTATTTTCACAGCCGAGATAATCCAGCGCATTTTTCACGCTAAAAATATTTCCCGCTCCGTAATCAATTATTGCTATCATCACAGCACTCCTTTTGTGGATAAAATTTCGTTTCCCGACACTTCTTTTGCTGCCTTTACAGCGTGTGCCGCAGCCTTAAAAAGAGCCTCCGCAATGTGGTGGTCGTTTTTTCCGTACTCACATTTGAGGTGCAGGGTAACTCCCGCGTTAAATGCAAAGGCGCGGAAAAATTCCTCTGCAAGACAGGTATCGAACTCCCCTATCCTGTCGTCGGAAAATTCCGCATTGAACACTAAAAAGGGTCTGCCGCTTATGTCTATGCTCGCAAAACCGAGAGCCTCGTCCATAGGAATAAAAGCCGTACCGTAACGGGCAATGCCTTTCATATCACCGATTGCCTCTTTAAAGGCTTTACCAATGACGATACCAACATCTTCAACAGTGTGATGACCGTCCACCTGCAAATCACCAACCGCTTTTACGGTAAGACCCATTCCGCCGTGTACTGCAAACGCCGTCAGCATATGGTCAAAAAATCCTATTCCCGTGGAAATATCAGCGTTTCCACCGTCAAGATCAAGCTTTACGGTAATGTCCGTCTCCTTAGTTTTTCTGGTTATTTCAGCAGTCCTCACACCTGATCCTCCTTTTCCATATCGCCGAGAATTTCATCAAGAGCCTTGACTACCTCTCCATTTTCCTCGCGCGTTCCCGCAGTGATCCTTATGTAACTGCCCATAAATCTTATGGCTATCGACTTTTCAAGAAGCCGTTCATACAGCTCCTTTGACAATGACGTTTTGATGAAAACAAAATTTGTTACCGAATCGTACACCTTTTCAAGCTTGACATATTTTTTGGAAAGAGCAAGAATTTCTTCTTGTAAAGCTTTTCTGCTTTCCACTATCTGGCCGCAGAGATCCTCTAAAAGAGCCTTTTCTTTAAGCACAACTCCGCATACCGCCTGAGAGATTGAATCGGTATTATAGGGTGACTTGACGCTTCTGAGCGCGGTGGTGATAGTGTCCCCCGCCACGGCAAATCCCATGCGGAGTCCGGCAAGTCCCATTGACTTTGAACAGGTTTTAAGCACTATAAGATTGTCGTAATTTTCTACCTCGTCAAGGATACTCTGATCCCAGAAGTCCATGTACGCCTCGTCGATGATAACAAGGCAGAACACGTTTTTGACAAGCTTGATAATGTCCTGCTTTGTAACGCCCAGAGACGTGGGATTGCATGGATTTGAGAAGATAACCGCCTTTATCTTGTTGTTGTTGCAGTAGGAAATAACCTTGGGTATGCTTATCTGCAATGCAGCCTCTTTCGGCAGCGACTCAACGTTAAGCTCATACAGGCTTCCGTAAAAAGCATACATGGAAAAGTCGGGCGACAGCGTAAGTATTTTGTCGTCCGTTTCCAGAAAACAGCTTGTAATAATGCTTATAAGTTCGTCTGAGCCGTTTGCCGCCGTGACATATTTTTCTGATACTCCGTAATAATCGGAGAACGCCCTAACAGCCTCGGCAGCCATAGGGTCAGGATAACGGTTGAGCTGCACGTTTGAAACGGATTCTGTAATTTTATCTTTCAACTGCTCATTTATATTGAAAAAGGATTCGTTTGCGTCAAGTCTTACCTTGTAATTTCCCTCAACGGGATCGTATGGTTCAATTTTTTTCAGTTTTGAGTTAAGTTCGTACATATCAATTTCCTTCCGATTTATTCAAATCTTACCTTTATGGCATTTGCATGAGCAGTAAGCCCCTCCCGCTCGGCAATGCAGACAATATCGTCCCTTGCGTCAAGCAGAGCCTGTTCCGTATAGTAAATAAAGCTGGAACGCTTTGTAAAGCTGTTCACCGAAAGGGGCGAAAAGAACCTTGCCGTGCCGCTTGTTGGCAGGACGTGGTTAGGTCCGGCAAAATAGTCCCCCAAAGGCTCGGGAGCGTATTTGCCCAAGAACACCGAACCCGCATTGTCTATCTGACCGATATATTGCATGGGATTTTCCACCTGCATTTCAAGGTGCTCGGGAGCAAGTCCGTTTGCAAGCTCAATAGCTCTGTCTATCGAATCTGTAACAATTACCGCGCCGTAATCCGACAGGGATTTTTCAATTATATCTTTTCTCGAAAGAATGCTGCACTGTCTTTCAAGCTCTGCTATCGTCTTATCTGCAATATCCTCACTTGTTGTAATAAGTATAGCCGAAGCAAGCTTGTCGTGCTCAGCCTGCGACATAAGATCTGCCGCAAGGTATTTGGGATCGGCAGTTTCGTCCGCAACAACCAGGATTTCGCTGGGACCCGCTATCATGTCAATATCAACCTTGCCGTAAAGAAGCTTCTTTGCCGTAGCAACAAAAATATTTCCGGGACCTACTATCTTGTCCACCTTTGGGATAGTCTCCGTACCGTACGCAAGAGCCGCCACAGCCTGAGCTCCGCCTGCAAGGAAAACTCTGTCAACTCCGCATATCGCTGCCGCCGCAAGAATATCCTTGTTAGGCGTGCCGTCTTTCAGCGGAGGAGTTATCATAATAATTTCCTTTACACCCGCAATTTTAGCGGGAACTGCGTTCATCAGTACCGAGGAGGGATACGCGGCAGTTCCTCCTGGAACGTAAAGTCCTACCCTTTCAAGACCTCTTACACGCTGACCCAGAATAACGCCGTTGTCGTGGGGATCAATGAAGCCCTGCTCCTTCTGACGGCTGTGAAAAGCCGAAATATTTTCCATAGCATTCAGAAGTGCGCTTGTAAACGCTTCGTCCGCTTCGGTAAGCGCGTCCTGAATGACCTCCAGCGGGACTTCGTAATATTCGGGAAGTTTTCCGTCAAACTGTAACGTATAGTCCTTTACAGCTTTGTCCCCATTAGTCTTAACATTATCAATAATTTCAGACACGACCTCCGTGACCTTTTTATCTGTTTCGCCATTGCGTTTTTCGACTTCTTTAAGAAATTCCGTTTCGCATTTGCCGTCGGCAATAATTTTTCTTATCATCTTTCGGAACACCCTTTCACAAATTCTCTTCAATCAGTTTTATCAAGGCCTCTATCTCCTGCTGCTTCAGTTTCAGGCTGACCGTATTAACAATAAGTCTCGCAGAAATGGGAGCAATATCTTCAAACACCTCAAGACCGTTTTCTTTCAGAGTCGTACCTGTTTCCACAATATCCACTATCGCGTCGGACAAGTTAAGCAGCGGTGCAAGCTCCACGCTTCCCTCTATTTTTACTATATCAACGTCCATGCCCTTTTTTTCAAAAAATGAACGGGAAACATTTGGATATTTTGTAGCGATAGTCTTGACTCCGTAGCCATGATAGAAGTCAACGCCTTTCTTTCCCGCAAGAGCAAATTTACACCTGCCGAAGCCTAAGTCCACAAGCTCAAAGAACTTGCCGCTCATTTCCATAATTGTGTCCTTGCCAACAACGCCCATGTCGCAAACGCCGTGTTCAACATATGTAATAACGTCCGCTGCCTTTGCAAGAACCACTTCTATTGAGTCTCCCACAGGCAGGATAAGCTTTCTTCCCTTTTCACGGACAGCTGTGCAGTCATATCCGATCTTTTCAAGGAGACCGACCGTATCCTTTTCAAGTCTGCCCTTTGTAAGAGCGATCCTTAAAGGTCTTTTCTCGTTATCCATTTTGCCCGCCTCCCTCAGTAATATTTTCCGTTAAAATTTCTTTATCCACACAAACTGCTTTTTTAATGCCCTTTTTAGCTGCATAAGCCTTAGTCTCTTCATATGAAGCAAAAACTGAATTTTCAACGCTCATACCCTCGCCTCGGAGCTTTTGCGCGTATTTTATAGCTTCCATTTCCAGACCGTCCGCTCCGTAAACAATCGCATCGGGTACTGGAGCAGCGTACTTATGGGACTGCTTCATTACCTTTGCAGCAGCGTCCACATTGACCGCAAATCCAGTCGCGGGAACATCATACCCAAATTCTGCCAAAAGTTTATTATAACGTCCCCCCGAAAGAACTGCGTCGCCGTAACCCTGCAAATAGCCTTTCATAACAACGCCCGTGTAGTAGTCAAGTTTATTTACAATTCCCAGATCAATTGTGATTTTTCCGCCGTAGCCAAGCTCTATCAGGCAGTTATACAAGTCCCTAAGACCCGAAATAACGCTTCTAATCTTTTCGTCGTTGTAAAGCTCCGCCGCTTTGTCGAAAACCTCTTCGCCGCCAAAAAGTCTGGGAAGCTGTTTCAGAGCTTTAGTGATATCGTTGTCGCCGATAC
>CAMWRN010000211.1 GCA_947176675.1 uncultured Clostridia bacterium
AAAATACATGGAACACCGCTTCGGAGCAGATAAAACAGGTGGTGGACAACGTTGTTTTTCCTGTTATTGACCTCATTCTGGCGGTATTTTTCTTTGCCAAGCTTGGTCTCGCATATTTCGATTGTGCGTCCGTAAAGGCGATGTAATAATTTTGAGAACAGCAGCTCAACAGGCGCGAGCTTTATGCCTGTCATCAATCGGTTTACCTGAGACGGAAACGCCATAGGGGAAAATAGCATACCGATAAACCCATAAGTTGAAAAGTTGTCATTTCACGACTGAATGGGGATATGAAATGAAGTATATGAGGATAAAGGCTGAATTGCTTGAATTGCAGTCCGAGGAGTTTATGTAGGAACTATGACGAAAGACAGCTATAAACGTCATATCACACAACCGCAGTATATTAGTCGAGTACATGCGGCAAAGCCATTGTGTGAGCCAACCGCATAGGCGGAAAAGGACGAAAACAATATCCGACAATATTTCACGCTATCATTGCATTGTTAAACGGAGATTGCCTAAACGGAAATGCTTAAAAGCTATGCGTAATGCCGCAAGGTGATAAATTTCAAAAGTAAAATCAAGAAAGATGACGCTGAATATTCCGCATGGCAACGGAGCCTTCGCAGTAGTCCGAGAACGGGAAAGCCGTTTACATGGCGAAGGAAGGCAGCTTGTTATCTTAACAACAGAGAAAGGAAGGTGTGTGATACACTATGAGAAATCCAATCAATTTGTTAAGCAGTTTACAAAAGCATTCATGTGACAAGAACTATTATTATGAAAGGCTGTATAGAAATCTGTTCAACAGAGAGTTATTTCTTCTGGCATATCAGAATATCTATGCAAGTCAGGGAAACATGACACAAGGCACAGATGGAAAAACCATCGACGGAATGAGCATAAGGAGGATAGATAAGCTCATTGAATGCCTTAAAGATGAAAGCTATCAGCCGCAGCCGTCAAGACGGACATATATTCCCAAGAAAAACGGAAAGCTCCGTCCTTTGGGAATACCGTCTTTCGATGACAAGCTAATCCAAGAGGTCATCAGAATGCTGCTTGAGGCGGTTTACGAAAACAGCTTTTCGGACACATCACACGGCTTCAGACCGAAAAGAAGCTGTCACACCGCTTTGCAGCAGATACAGACCAGATTTACCGGTGTAAAATGGTTTGTTGAGGGTGATATAAAGGGATTTTTTGATAATATAAATCATGAAATACTGATAAAAATTCTGTCGGAGAGGATAAAAGACGAGCGCTTTTTGCGTCTTATCAGAAAATTTCTCAAAGCGGGATACCTCGAAGAATGGAGATTTCACAATACCTACAGCGGAACTCCGCAGGGCGGTATTATAAGTCCGATACTTGCCAATATTTATTTGGATAAGCTGGACAAATTCATGGAAAAGCTGCAAACGGAATTTAACTGCGGTAAAAGAAGAAATCCCACCAAGGAAGCCTACGAACTGGAAAAGAAACGCGGCGTACTGGCGAAGAATTTAAGGAAAGCCACGAATGAAACAGAAAAATCAGCTCTTCTGGAGAAGATAAGAGAGCTTGATAAGAAAAAGGGCGATTTTCCTTATTCCGACCCGTTCGACAGCAATTATAAAAGGTTACAGTATACCCGATACGCCGATGATTTTATTGTCGGAATAATTGGGAGCAAAGCTGACGCGGAAACCGTTAAAGAAAAAATCAAGGAATTTACGTCGGAACAGCTAAGCCTTGAATTATCCGAAGAAAAAACGCTTATTACACACAGCGCAAAAAGAGCAAGATTTCTCGGATATGACATTACAGTTCGGAGGTCTCAAACATTCACTAAAAACAAAAACGGAAGCAAATGCAGATTTCACAACGGCAAGGTGGTTCTGGAACTGCCTGCCGAGATAATGCGGAAAAAGCTGTTGGAATACGGAGCTATGGAAATAAAGCTAACGGTACACGGAAAGGAGAATTGGTCTCCGAAATCAAGATATTATCTTAAAGATAATGACGATTTGGAAATACTTGACCAATACAACAGCGAAATACGCGGCTTTAGGAATTATTACCGAATAGCCAACAATTCTGCTCACGCGGGCTCTTTTGGATATATCATGCAGTACAGCTTTTTCAAAACGCTCGCGACAAAATACCGTTCTTCTGTCAGATGTGAAATGAACAAGCACAGGATAGGTAAGCATTTCGGAGTAAAGTATACAAAAAAGGGTAAAGAAGCAATAAGGCTGTTTTACAAAGACGGCTTTGCGCGGCTGAAATCAATTACAAACTCCGAGATTGATAAGCTCCCGAACACCGTTATGTACGCAAGCTCAACAAGCTTAATTGACAGGCTCAGAGCCAACAGGTGCGAGATTTGCGGTGCTACGGACTGCGAAATTGAAATTCATCATGTGCGTAAGCTGAAAAATCTGACGGGCAAAACCTTTTGGGAAAAATTTATGATAGCAAGAAATCGAAAAACTCTGGCACTCTGTATTTATTGTCACAAAAAATTGCATTTGGGAAAACTGAATTAACAAGTGGAGAGCCGTGTACGCCGAGAGGTGTAAGCACGGTTCGGGGGCGAGTATTCGGAAACCTGTCACAGTGATGTGATAAGGCGTCGGGTACTTAGCCTACATCGGAAAAGCGGTCACTTTGAATGGACTGCTCCCGCGGTACTTTTCGCCTGTCTTGTGTTCACTCTGACCGCCCCTCTGTATATCTGGGGAATTATAGGAATATAGAAAATTATTAGAATTATTGAATTGCTCCGTACCAAAACGGAGCAGCAGGAGGTGACATATTGTTCATTTTTGATTTTGCCGCGGGAGACATAATGGATGCGGCTTTATCATGGCTGTATCAGAAAATAGTCGACCTTTTCGCGGCAATGAATATGATGGGCGTCGACCTGTTCGCGCAGCCCTGGGTCAATCAGATAGTGACTCTGTTCAGCAAAATAGGCTGGTCGCTTTTCGCTGTGGGAATAATTGTTGCGCTTTTTGAATACGCCATTGAAAGTCAGAACGGGCGCGGCGACCCCAAAACTCTTGCGCTTAATATAATAAAAGGCTTTATGGCGGTAAATCTTTTTACCGTAGTTCCGCTCAAGCTTTACGGCTTCGCAGTTGCCATGCAGAGCAGTATGTCCGGCGACATGACCGGTCTTATCGTTGTGGAGGACAAATCTCTTGTGCAGGAAATTCTTGATATGATCGCCGGCATTGCTTTCGGTCCGCTGCTTGCGATATTTATTGTCATAATGACGGGCTATGCCGTTGTAAAGGTGTTTTTCGCAAGCCTCAAGCGGGGCGGCATTCTGCTGATACAGATAGCTGTCGGCTCGATGTATATGTTCAGCGTACCCCGCGGATTTTCCGACGGCTTTATTATGTGGATAAAGCAAGTCATAGCCACCTGTCTGACGACCTTTTTGCAGTCTACCATGCTTGTCTGCGGATTGATTTTATTCAAAGAACATTGGCTGCTCGGTCTCGGCGTAATGCTTTCGGCGGGAGAGATTCCGAGAATTGCGGGTATGTTCGGTCTTGAAACCTCGGTGCGTCCCAATATTACGGGAGCGATAACTACGGCACAGTCGGCGGTAAGGCTTACGCAGACCGTAAAGGCTGCCGTTACGAAATGAGGTGTTGTGATTGTATATTTATCCCGACAATTTAAAAGCTGCTCCAATGCTGTTTTTATGGCGGCTGAAAGACCTTGCCGCCATAGGCATAGGCGCGCTCATTTCCGTCTTCGCGCTGTCCCAGACGGGAATTTCCTTTCCAGTTGTCGTAACTCTTGTGTACGCTTTTCTTGCCATTCGCTTTGAGGACACGAGCATTCTCGACTTCATTAAATACGCTGTGAAATATTTTTTTATCGAACAGCAGGACTTTCGGTGGAAGCTTTGATGAATAATACTGCAAAGTTCTTGACATAATGATAAAGTTATGATAAAATAAAGATAATAAATTACAGCAAAAGGAGCGATGTACAGTGATTCAAATCAGACCTGTATCGGATTTGCGGAATAAATTTCCGGAAATTGAAAGCATTGTAAACGAGGGACAGCCTGTGTATCTGACCAAAAACGGTTACGGAGCTATGGTTGTTATGAGCCTTGAACAATTTTCATTGCTTACGGACGACATCGAATTAAAGCTTGACGAAGCTGACAAAGCCGCTGCCGAAAGCGATGAAAGATATTCCGCTGAAGAAGTTTTCGGCAGACTGCGGGGAAAACTCAATGGGAAAATATGAACTGAGCATTCTGCCGCTGTTTGAAAACGATATGCTTGAAGCGGTGACGTATATTACCGAGGTTTTAAATAATCCTGCCGCTGCCTCAAAACTTATTAACGAAACCGAAAAGGCTATTTATAAACGCCTTGACGCACCTTTGTCGTTTTCGCCGTACAAATCTAAAAAACAAAGAGACGATGTTTATTACCGTATTTTTGTGGGGAATTTTACTGTCTTTTATGTGGTCAAGGGCAATGTTATGGAGGTCAGAAGATTTATTTACAGCAGGAGAAATATTGAAAATATTTTATAAAATGTCAGTCCCGATCTGCAAAAAGATCGGGATTTTTGTTTTAATAC
>CAMWRN010000212.1 GCA_947176675.1 uncultured Clostridia bacterium
GTTTTCTTTATACCCAAAGGTTAAAACTGATAAACCAAAAGAAACTTCTCAAACGGGCAAATTTCGGGTACAATATAATTACAAACTAAAATAAAAACGGAGGAATTTATCATGGAATTTGTAACTTTGAACAACGGAATTAAAATGCCTATTCTCGGCTATGGCGTGTATCAGGTGACTAACGAGGAGTGCGAAAAATGCGTGCTGGACGCTATCTCCGTGGGCTATCGAAGCATTGACACGGCGCAGGCTTACGGCAACGAGGAGGCGGTGGGAAACGCTGTCAAGAAGTGCGGCGTACCCCGTGACCAGCTGTTCCTCACAACAAAGGTGTGGATAACAAACGGCGGCTACGAAAAGGCAAAGGAGTCCCTTAAAGAGTCCCTGAAAAAATTGCAGTCGGATTATATCGACCTTGTACTTATCCACCAGCCGTTCAACGATTATTACGGCACATACCGCGCTATGGAGGAGGCATACAAGGAGGGCTGGATAAGAACGATAGGCGTGTCAAATTTCTACCCCGACAGGCTTGTTGACCTGTGCAGCTTTGTTGAGGTAAAGCCAGCGATAAATCAGGTGGAGACTCACGTTTTCCAGCAGCAGAAAAAGGCTCACGATTATATGGAAAAATACGGCGTGCAGCACCAGTCATGGGGTCCATTTGCGGAGGGCAGAAAGGACTTTTTCACAAATCCCGTGCTTGTTGAGATAGGTCAGAAATACGGAAAAAGCTCCGCGCAGATTGCTTTGCGTTTCCTTATCCAGAGCGGCGTTGTGGTAATTCCCAAGACCGTCCGCAAGGAACGTATGGAGCAGAATATTGACGTGTTCGATTTCACTCTCGATAACGCCGATATGGAGGCTATACGTAAGCTTGACGAGGGAGAGAGTTTGTTCTTTTCACATTACGACCCTGCTATTGTTGAAATGCTTACGGGACTTCACAGATAAGGAGTTTTAAAATGAAAAAATTAGCTTCATTGATTTTATCCGCGGTGTTGGCGTTATCTTTTTCAGCCTGCAGAAACAGCGGCACGGGCGTGGCAAATGATACCTCCGCAAATCAAACGCAGTCGGAAAGTACGTCCGCGGAAAATAATACTCAAAGCGAAATTTCTACAAGTGAAAGCAGCGATACTAACGTTCTTATCGCGTATTTTACCGCTGCCGAAAACAGCGGTGTGGACGCGGTAAGCTCCGCAAGCTATTCGATGGTGAACGGCGAGGCTGTTGGCAGGCTCCGCGCGATCGCAAATATGATACAGACCAAAACGGGCGGTGAACTTTTCTCAATTCAGACCTCGGTGGTCTACCCGACCGACGGAGGCGAGCTTATAGAGTATGCTGCCGATGAGCAAGCAAACGACGCCCGTCCCGAGCTTACAAGCCATATTGACGATTTTGAGAAGTACGACGTTGTTTTCGTGGGCTATCCAAACTGGTGGGCTGACCTGCCGCAGGTGATGTACAGCTTTTTTGACGAGTACGATTTTTCGGGAAAGACGATAATTCCCTTCAACGTTCACAACGGCAGCAGGCTTTCCCGCACCGTTGAGACCATTGCGGAGCTTGAACCCGACGCGGCGGTGGAAACAAACGCGTTCACGATAAGCGAACACAACGTCCCCGACGCCGAAAAGGAGGTTTCGGACTGGCTTGAGGAACTGGGCTACTGATATGAAAAAAATATTTATATTTATTCTAAGCATGGTTTCGCTGCTTAGCGGGTGTGAAAAAATTTCGTCCGACGAAAATAATGTCGGGACAGTAAGCGCAGCCGCGGCGGAAAGTGAAACTGTTACAGATACGGAAAGTCACTCGGTACAAACAGTCCAAACGGGAGTTATTGCCGAGCAGATCTTGGACGGCGATGATGGCGAGATCCACTACAGCTATTATCTCCCCGACAACTATGACAGCGGGAAAAGTTATCCTTTGGTAATGACAATGCCGGGGTACGACCGAATGTGGTTCGGAGAACAGTCCTCGGGTTCAAACCTTAACTGGAACGGCTTTCTCTCATGGACGAAGCTTGATGAGGAAATGATAGTTGCGTCCGCGCAGCTTACCGATTGGGGTGAAAAATCCGCACGTCAGGCAATAGAGCTTACCGAATATTTTACCGAGAATTTTTCGGTAAATACCGACCGAATTTATGCGGCGGGGTATTCCGCCGGCGGAGAAACAATGTCTCGAGCGGTGTCAATGCGTCCCGACTTATTTGCGGCGTACCTCCATGGTGCTTCCCAGTGGGACGGCACTTTTGAGCCTGTTGCGGAAAA
The DNA here is from genome assembly GCA_947176675.1 of uncultured Clostridia bacterium. Classification (GTDB taxonomy): domain Bacteria; phylum Bacillota; class Clostridia; order Oscillospirales; family Ruminococcaceae; genus RGIG8773. The sequence continues at coordinate 2,286 of CAMWRN010000212.1, forward strand.
CGGAGTTTTCGTGTATATTTTTATGGCGGAAAACGACGAATATTACGGCTCTCAAAGGGCGCGGGACGCTTATGACGGTCTGCGTGAGGCGTACTCAAAGTCGGGAGTGTCGGAGGAAGATATGGAGGATTTTATTCGGCTGGATATTCCCGACGATAATTATTTCAACAGCCGCGGCATTTACAATTACCACGGCGGCGGAAATATCGTGTTTGATGATGAGGAAATTTTAAAGCTTATTATTCAAAAATAAATTTAAAGGAGTTTTAATTATGACAATAAAAAGAATTTCCGCATTTGCGTTATCATTGCTTATCTGTACGGCAATGGCAGGCTGTTCGGATACAAATTCGGGAACGTCCGCAAATGAGGATATAACATCGGCTTCCGCGTCGGATACGGTATCCGAAACGGAAGCGTCAACCGAAAATGCAGGTACTGAAAGCAGTACGGAAAATGAAGAAAATGCGCAGAAAAATACAGACTCCCTTGTTATCGCAAAACAAGGAATGTTTTCCTCGGGAGGAACTGTTACAGACCCTGTCGAGGGCGATTACGACCCCACGCAAAACTGGCTTGATGTAACAAGGTCGGGAAACACAGCTCACATAGACCACGCAAACGTGTTCTATCAAATTCCCGAAAATGATAACGGAAATCCTATCGTGTATCTTCACGGCTACGGTCAGTCCAGAATGGGCTGGATGACAACTCCCGACGGACGTGAGGGCTGGTCGGATATTTTTCTGAAAAACGGACACAGCGCATTTCTTGTTGACCAACCGAGACGCGGCGAAGCGGGCGGTACATCCTCAATGACACACGACGGTTTCCTTGACGCATTGGCGGAGGATTCAAAGGATTACAAAGCAGGCGATCAGGCTTGGTACACGCATTTCAGGATAGGCAGAGTCGCTCCCGAAAGATACGAGGGTTCGCAGTTTCCAGAGGGTGACGAAGCGCAGGAGCAGTTTTTCCGTCAGATGACCCCAAACACAGGCGACTTTGACCAAGCTGTCGCTGCGGAGGCTCTAGGCGAAGTAATGGCAGACGTTATGAAAATGACGGGAAACAAGTCAATTTTTATTACTCACTCTCAAGGCGGAGCGGTAGGCTGGGACGTACCTGCCAAAAATATCTCTGCAATAATTGCCATTGAACCGGGCGGAACTCCAATGGTCGGTTCGGAGCAGTACAACAAGCTCCTTGAAGCAAAGATACCGATAGTAATTTATTTCGGAGATTATATTGACAACGGTCCCGAGGATATTGCTTCCACAGGCTTCTGGAGAATGGTTCGGGACGGCGCTGTAGCTTTTGCTGAACAGTATAATGCTGACGGCGGCGATGCTGCTGTTGTTAATCTTCCCGATATTGGCATAACTGGCAACAGCCACTTTATGTTCCAAGAAATGAACAATAAAGAAATTGCAGAACATATTGAAAATTGGCTCGGTGAAAGAGGTTTGAACTAAAATATAATAACCCCATTGCGAAGTAAAACGCAATGGGGTTATTTTCATACCCCCGTAAAAATCAAATCATACCCAACACTAAAGTTGTGAACGATCCATATAAGGTCGGAATTATTGAACGCCAAAATCTTCTCATTGTTAGACGAACTGTCAAATAAATCTGCAACTTTCTTCTGTGCCATGCCGCAGGCAATCAAATCTTCTTGGTAAATACCGTTGCGCTTCAGGTTTTCTGCAATAATTCTTGAAATCATAACCTGCAAATATTTGTAGTCCTCATTGGCAGGAATTCTTGAAAGAATGTCAATAACAAGCTCCTTGTCCGAAAGACAGGCAGATGAATCCGTCTCTGATTTTTTGCAGACATTGTTATCGTCCTCGGCAACATTCCGATTGAGCAAGTACACCTTTTGGCAGCGAAGATAATTTGCAACTCTCTCAAGTTCGTTCTCGGTAAGCTCCCGCCCGCTCAAAACGCTTGCAATGTAGTCGGGGTGGATACGTGCAATGTTGTAGATCTGACGAATACTGTTCTTATCGTCTTTAATTACCATTTCATTTTGCTGAACTTCTGTAAACATCTTTTCCTCGTCCTTGAGAAAGAAATAGTCCACAGGCACACCGAAGTAGTTTGAAATCTTCTCCAATGTCTCGGCGGTAATAGACGCGTCGCCCTCCCAGCGTTTTAAGTTTCCGGGGCTGATGTCCAGCTTTTTTAGTACGGGAGTAGGCTTTTCGCCGTACTCTCTACATATTTCCATAAATCTGTTGTAAAATATAAACAAATCTTCCTTCTATTTTTGTGCAATGTAATGAAT
>CAMWRN010000213.1 GCA_947176675.1 uncultured Clostridia bacterium
CTATTTAATTACATAATTTTCTTTGTTATGACAAATTTCCACCTTAACCATAAAACGCTGGCGGGAGAATTTCATTTATCGGTAAAGCAAATGAAAAAGTCCGCAGAACGGTTTGCGGAACAGTATAACGCTTGTATTTCGGATATGCTCCTGCCGTTCAGAAATTTGCCGACCGTTGCCGAAGAAAACGTCCGCTATTGGGACATCGACAAGCAGATAAATTCGGAAAAAAACGACTTGATTTTACACGTTTATTCTTCTCATTCAAGCGGAACGTGGCAGACAGGATACGCCGTCGATAATTCTTTTATGGCGATTTTGCGTGTCTATGTGGACGTGCTGAAACAGGCGAACGTTGTTGTACGAAATTGTTCTATCTGTCATAAACTGATTTTATCCAACAAGGCGAACGTGTCCAAAATATGCGGCAGTGAAAAGTGCAGGAGAGAACAGCACCGACTTCAAACAAATGCGGTACGGAAAAAGAATAAGGCTAACCCTATTCAAGATTTTTATGATACATTTTTTCGGAACTGCTCTAATCTGCGGAGAAAATTCGGGGATAACATTACCGCCCGTGAGAAATATGATACCGAATTTAAGGAAATTCGCACTAAAGCATTGAAAATGAAAAACGGACTATCCGATGATAGTCCGAAACAAAGTATTTATGAGTATTCCGAGTTTCTTAGGGTCAAGGAAGATGAGCTTAGGGGACTTGCGGAAAAGTTAATATCACAAATTGCAAAATAAAAATCGGTCTGTATAGTGATTATACATACAGACCGACTTTATTTTTTCGATAGATTTTATTTCTGTCTTGATTTCTTGAAATAAACAAATCCTATGCCAAGGATAAGAATTACAATTAAAAAGCTGTAGGAAACATTTCTGCCGAAATCAATAATATCGCTGTCCTCTGTCACACCCGCCGCCGATGAAACGTCCTCTGTATAAGGCTCGTCGGAAATTATTTCATCTTCCTTTTTGACAGTAGTTTCCGTAACGGTCGGAGTTACGACAGGTACGGACGGTGAAACAGGCGTTGTGCCACCTGTAGGTGGTGTTGACGGGATTGACGGTCTATCCGTACCGCCGTTTGAAGCAGTGTATGCTATCGCATATGTGGAAAATTTATCGGTGTAGAAAGTCAGCCTGCGGCTTGTCTTATCGTATGTTCCGCCGAGATTTTCCGCTGTGCCTTCGTGTACCCTTATGATGGAGTATGTCCTGTCACTTGCGTAAATACTGTCGGGAATTGTCAGCGTAATGCCTATCTGACCGCTTGTATTGTAAATAGGCGTTCTTTCGATATTATCCTTTATTTTGAAAAGCGACAAGTCAACATAAATGCCTATCTTCTCGTTTGACCTCAACGCCGACGAAGCAGCCGCCACATCAGCGGGGGGAACGCTGTCCCGTATGTCTGTGACCTCAAGAACTATCTCAAAGCTGCTGCCGTTTTCAACAGCCGCGTTATCTTCGGGAGTAAGCACATTTTCTATAAGCGTGTTGTCTTGAACCAGCCCCGCGTTTGTTCCCGCGGTGTCCTGAACGTCCTCCGCAACGCCGCCCGTGTTTATGTTGGGCAGCTTTTCTATCGTTTCTCTGTCAAGCTCGATACCGCAGACCGTACATCTTTTTATCTGTACGCCCTCCAAGTCGGTTGTGGCGGGTGTTTCCACTATCCAGTCGCTTGAAGTATGACCGGCAAGTTCGGACTTTTCGCCGCATTCGCATTCGTGCCAATGACTTACGCTGTCGTATTTCCAATCAGTACCGAAAGTATGAGTATGCTCGGGAGTAAGAGCAGGAATTACATCTGTTCTGATAACATATCCGCAGACTGTACATGAATATGTCATAATTCCAGTGGAAGTTTCGGTAGGTTCGGTTGTCACTACGCCGCTGTTTTCGATATGTACTGAATTATCCGATTTTTCGCCGCAGTCGCACTCGTGCCAATGGTTTGTGCTGTCGTGTTTCCAATCGGGACTGAAGCTGTGGGTGTGATCCTCATCAAGCTTAGGTATAACCTCAGTACGCATCAAATAGCCGCATACATCGCAGGAAAATGTTTTTAAGCCGTCGTTTTCGGTAGTTGCGGGAACAGTCACAGTACCGTTGTCCTCGGTATGCGCCGCCGCTTCGGAAATCACATCGTGACCGCAGGTCGCAGCATGCCAGTGAGATGTTTCATTGCTCGTCCAGTCAGTTGAGTAAGCGTGTCCTGTAGCGGCAATTGTGGGTATTTCCGTAATTTCCGTTGTACCGTTTTCGTCCGAGAACATTTTATTGCAGCTCGAACACGTCCAGTAAGCTTCGTTTCCGTCCGTGGTGCAAGTTGCGGAAACAGCGTCGTGGGCAGTAAGCGTGTGTGTATGTGTAAGCTTGTCAACGATTTCTGTCTTTGTTGCGGAGCAATCGGTACAAGTATAGGTTTTCTCGCCCTCGGCTTCTTCGGTAGGAGGTGTTGTTACAGTACCGCTGTTCCAAGCGTGGTTACTAATGTCCTTTTTGTCATTGCAGACCGTACATTCGTGCCAGTGTTCATTATCGTCGGACGTCCATTCCCCCTGATAGTTGTGTCCCGAAGCTGTTGTCACAACAGCTTCATCGTTCAAAATGTCAGCAGCAGTAGGATTTTCGTTTTTAAATTTATAACCGCAGGAACATTCGTAATATTCGATATTTCCGTCCTCAGTGCAAGTCGCTTCCTTTTCATCTACCTTTGTTAATTCGCGTGCGGGGAATACGAGAGTAAATATTCCTGATTGGCTGTCGTCGTTTAATCTTGCTGATCGGCTGTTGCCTAAGCTGTTGCCTAAGTCGTATGTATATGTTACATCGCCTGTTCCGAGATAAAAAATTTTATTATCATCTGTAATTTCAACGTTGTTTGTCCAGTTGCTTGTTTTTGATAAATCAAATCCTGCGGGAAGAGTGGCAGGGTCAAGTACGCAAGTCAAAACGGTGTGCGTATTATTTTTGCAGCTAATATACTCCAATGCATTGTTTTTACTTAAATCTAAAGAAGTAAGCTGATTAGAATCGCAGACAAGGTATGCTAATGTAGGGATCTGGCTCACATCTAAAGAGGTAAGTTCATTGTTACTGCAGTAAAGAAATTCCAATGCAGTGCTACTTACATTTAAGGAGGTAAGCTTATTGTTACTGCAGTCAAGAGATTCCAATGCAGTGCTACTTACATTTAAGGAAGTAAGCTGATTAAAATTGCATTCAAGGTCTGTTAATGTAGTGATTTGGCTCACATCTAAAGAGGTAAGCTTATTGTTACTGCAGTAAAGAACTTCCAATTCAGTGTTACTCACATTTAATGAAGTAAGCTCATTTTCATAGCAGGAAAGAAATTTTAATTCAGTGTTACTCACATTTAATGAGGTAAGCTCATTTTCATAGCAGAAAAGAGATTCTAATTTAGTGCTTTGGCTTACATCTAAAGAGGTAAGATTATTATGATTGCAGCTAAGCTTTATTAATGCAGTGTTTTTGCTCAAATCTAACTTGGTAAGCTGATTACCATAACATTCAAGATTTGTCAGTACAGTGTTTTGGCTCAAATCTAATTCGGTAAGTTGATTATTATTGCATTCAAGAACCATGAGCGCAGTGTTTTTGCTTACATTTAAAGAGGTAAGATTATTATTACTGCACATAAGAGCTTCCAAATCGGTAAAAAAAGCTATTCCTGTCAGGTCGGCTATATTTTTCTTATAGACATAAATTGTATTAACGTTTGCTATCTCCTCATCGCTTAAAGAGCCGTTGTTGTCTGTGTCAAATGTTTCACTGATATAATTTCTGAAATTCTCGTCGGGGAAGTTTGTTTCGTCTATTGCTATATCTTCCTCCGCCGAAACGTTTATCGGCATACCCGTGAACAGCATTAAGGTCAAGCTTAACGCCGTAAAGAATGAAATAATTTTTTTCATCATAAAAATTCCCTCCTTAAAAAATCAAAAAACGCTCCCGACCGCCGCGAATACCCGCAGCAGCCAAAAGCGTGATTATCCGTATTGAATTTGCAAAAGGGTATAGTTATACCTGTCTGTTTATTGCAACGCATTTTCATAAATGTGTCTGCTCCTTTCGTATAATTTTTTGTGAATAAAAAGCAAATTCTGCATATCGACCTGTATAAAACAGATTGCTTAATATTATAACATTAAAACAGCCCAACGGCATACATCTGACGAAATTAACAGCTTTCGCAACGAAAATAGCATTGATACAGCTTATCAATCAATCTTAAATGACATATTTATACAATTTGGCAGTTCTATTTAACTAATCTTAGTTTTATATTTTAAAGAAATTTATTACCATAATCCTCTTATTTAGCGCTATTCTGACAGTCTGTGCCGTGCCGCTCCGTGACTTGCTTGTATTCAGAAAACAGAAACAACAGTCGGCAAGCTCTGTAAGACGGGCGTTTCTCCTTTTCATACAGCCGTTATAGTAATTGAGTTTGTTGTTAAGGTGCGTCAATAGGAACGGGTATTTGTGTTGGATGTGGATTGAAGAAGCATATGAAATCAGCAATGAAAA
>CAMWRN010000214.1 GCA_947176675.1 uncultured Clostridia bacterium
TTATTAGGAAGCATTAAATAATGTTTAGATGATAATTATACAATAATAACAGCCGACAAAACAATATCATGCCGATGTCCCGGCATATGTACATTATTTCGAGAGAAATTCCATTGTTGTTCTGGACACGTTACTTTGATAATGATATACTTGTCAACGGCGAAATCGTTAATGCGGCATCGTCAGCCGGAAGCAGCGATTTTGGCATAAAATATATGATAGGTACTGATGAAAACGTGATTAATATCACATTGCGTCCGACTATCAGCAGAAAGTCAACTGTCAGACTTGAGGGCAGCGGCATTGAAGTAAGCTATTATGTTAACGGTTGGACAAAAGGAGAATATATCAAAAACGGAGATACCGTCCGTTTCAATACTTCGATCATGATAGGCTGTTATAAAAATCTTGTTGCAGGTTATGATATTACCGTAAACGGAAAGGTATTTCCTGTTAAATTCAACGGCGATAATACATATATGCTTGGCTTATATACCCCTGATTCAAAAGAAACTGTTATCAGTAAGGTAAAAAGAAATAAGCTTACCGAATATGAAAAGACAAATTATGTTCCGGTATATTTCAGCGGCGGAGTAAAAGTATATGAATTTCCATTCAGCGACGGAAGCAGAGATGGTGAATGATATGCGACTTATAACAGCGGCGATATCATTGAAAAGGATTCTAAACTTCGTATCGCGGTACCTCCTTCGGCTTATAAAGGAAAAGTGCTTAAAATAAACGGCAATATGTTTGATATGATAATTAACGGTGATGGAAGCAATTATTTACTTGACTACATTATTTCACAAGATATTGATTCTTTGAATATTACGCTTGAAACTAAGGCTGCCTGACCTTAATAAAAATACGTGTCAGGAGGAATATGAAAATGACCTTGCTTAAAGAAAAATCCACAGACGAGATGTTGAACGAGATAAAGTCCGCAGACGATTACGAAAGCTTTGCGGCAAACAACACGGAGGTATTTACCTCTGCGGACATTTCGGAATGTCTGAACGATTTGCTGAAAACAAAGGGCATACATCTTAAAGCGGCGGTGAAGCAATCCTGCATAGAGCGGACGTATGCTTATCACATTTTTTCTGGAAAGAAAATTCCCTCGCGAGATAAGCTAATCGCCATAGCTTTCGGCATGAAGCTTACTCTTGACGAGACCCAAACACTTTTGAAGCGGACAAGGAATCGTCCTCTTTATCCCAAGGACGAACGGGATTTTGACATAATACAATAAAAATTCGCCTTGTACCCCAAAATACAAGGCGAATTTGTATCCTTAAAGTACACCAAATTGATTTTAGTTTGTGGTATAATTTTGTCATGGACTGTTGCTTATTCGGTGTACAGTTCCTCGTCAGTGCAGGAAATCTCGCCGTTCTCACGCTCATATTGTTTGATCTCACGGGCAATGAGAAACTCGATCATATTGGTGAGAGAACGGTGTTCCTCCGCTGCGATTTTTTTGATCTTGCAGTGGGTAAGCGGGTCAAGCCGCATGGTAAACTGGGATTTTATTACTGCCATAGAATCATCTCCTTAAATTATTATGATACCATATTTCCACCGAATTGTATGGTATCTATATTGTGTTGCTATGATACCTATAATATGCAAAATCGCGTATTGCTTATAATTTGCAATACGCGGTTTTTCTATAGGTAAATTCGATTTTGTGTCCTTGCGGGACACCACAAGGATATTTTAGAATGTTATAATAAATATATACAAATTTGCCAAATTATGCGGCAATAATTGTATGATATCTTTAATATGCCATATTGACATCAAATACAAAATGTGGTATACGATAAACAGTTACATTTTGTAATTATTTAAAGAAATACTTGGAATTATGGGAGGAATTTATTATGTCAGACAACGAAAACAAAGACATTTTTGAAAAGCTTGGACAAGAAATAATGGACTCAGATGCAACAGATTAGCAGAAAAAAGAGCTTACCCAACGGCTGCTTAAACTTAAAGCAAAAAAATAAATATGCTTATTACCGGAGGAACAGTCTGCGGAAAAAGCTCTACTATCAATGCGCTGTTCAATGCCAATGTAGCCAAGGTTGGGGTGGGTGTCGATCCGGAAACTATGGATACAACCAAATATGAACTTGATAATCTTGTCCTTTGGGATAGCCCGGGGCTTGGTGACGGTATTGAAGCAGACAAACGTCACTCTAAAAGTATTATCAAGAAGCTTAACGAGCTTGACAGCGACGGGAATCCACTTATTGATCTTGTATTGGTTATTCTTGACGGAAACTCCAGAGATTACGGAATGTCGTTCCAGTTTATTAATGAGGTTATTATTCCGAGCTTTGATCCTAAAGACAAAAATAAGCGCATACTGGTTGCAATAAATCAAGCGGATGTTGCTATGAAAGGCAAATATTGGAATGACAAGGAAAACCGTCCCGAGCAGCAGCTTGAGAAATTTCTGAAAGAAAAGGTCGGTTCCGTCAAAAACAGGATATATGAAGTTACCCGAATAGATATTACCCCTATTTATTATAGCGCAGGTTATACTGAGGAGGACGGTACACGCCACAAGCCATATAATCTTTCAAAGCTGCTTGCGTTTATTGTTAAGTACACACCAAGTGAAAAACGTTTATCATATGTTAATAACATAAATAATGACAAGAGCATATGGGAGTCTGACGACGGCTTGGAAGATTATAGAAAAGAAGTTCAGAACTCGTTCTCTGAAACGATTTTGGACGGTATGGCAAATGGTGTGGACATCGGGATGAAAATTGGCAGTCACTTTGGCACTGTCGGAAAAGTTTTTGGCGGCGCAGTTGGCGGCATATTAGGCACTGTAGGCGGATTTTTCAAAGGAATTTTCAGCCTGTAATTAAAGAGGATTATATGCAGTATGCACTTGAAAATCTGTCCCAGTACAGAAAAAACGATATTGATAAAAAAATTGACATTATAGGCACCCGACCGGTGGACGTTATGATAACAGGAGCCACCGGAGCGGGAAAGTCTACAACGCTGAACGCGCTTGTTCAACGTACCGCCGCAAAAATCGGAGAGAGAACGGATCCACAAACTAAAGATATAACTTCTTACGAACTGAACGAGTTTGTACGTTTATGGGACACGCCGGGGCTTGGAGACGGTATTTCAGAAGACAAAGCCCATATACAAAAGATCACTGCGCTTCTGAGAAAAAGTTACCGTACCTCGAATGGTAATAAATACGGTTTTATTGATATGGTGCTTGTTATTGCGGACGGTTCTTGTACACGATATGGGTACGCTTCTTAATCTGATAGATGCGATTAAATCATACATATCTCCGACACGTATTTTGGTGGCGATAAACCAAGCAGATTTTGCAGTAAAGAGCGGTTCGCATTGGGACGAAAAATGTGCTTTGCCAGACGAATATCTGAAAAATTTTCTTAGCGAAAAAGCATTTTCTGTCAAAAGGCGTATCGAAGAAAGCTGCGGAATAAAAGTACCTATGCCGGTCTGCTACTCGGCTATGTACGGATATAACGTAAGAGGTCTTCTTGATATTCTTATTGACAGAATACCGTCTTCCAGACGAGATTCGGTACAATAATCATTACGCCTAAAAATTGATTTGGAGTAATGAGTATTTTAAATCGTTATCATTAATAATTGTTGCTTAAATTTTTGCAATAATACATCGTTTGCCCATTGAAAGAATAAGCCTTATTTTAGGTAAGTTGATTAGTCTGAGTAAGAAATACAAAAGCAGAAATCCACATGTGTTTCTGCTTTTTTTGCTATCCATGAATTATTTTCTCCAAAGCGTCCTTTGGAATCCTCCAGACCCTACCCACCTTAAACCCGGGAAGCTTTTTGCTCCTAAGTAAGTTGTAAATAGTGGTAAGCGAAACGTCAAGCTCATACGATGCTTCATAAGGTGTGAGATAATCATTGTAATCAGAAATCATAAAATCAGCCCTTTCAAAATATTATTAATAAACTGTTGTAAATAAGTGCAAATCAGCAAACTTCAAGTATATATTATATAAATGAAGAACACAGAAATATCCCCATATTGCCGAGCATTAAGGCGATATGGGGATTTACTTTTCTTCAAAAATTAATGTGAGGATTTTTGTAAAAAAATATGAAAACCCCACATATACTGTAAAATTATAAAAAATTAAAGGAGTGATCTGCTTATGGGAAAAATTATCGGAGCAATAGCAATTGCGGTAGTTACGGCAGTTGTAAAGAACACTCTGGACGATTAAAGCAGACAAAATCTGCGACAAATTGCGAAAGGAGGCAATAACGCGAACAAGGAGCTTGTACTTAAAATTCTTGCTGCGTTTGCAGGAACGGCGGCTGTAGTGCTTTGCAGCTGTCTTGAAAATGACGTTTCGGAGGAAGTGTTGAAGCTATGCGATCTCACGGACAGCGAGTAAAAAATTTTCCCGCCTTATGGTACGTAATTGACACAATTTATGACATCATATTTTCGGCAGAATAATTAAAATCCAAAATCAAAAATTGAAAAGGAGAGATTTTATGTCAGCAAATGT
>CAMWRN010000215.1 GCA_947176675.1 uncultured Clostridia bacterium
GTTCAGCCGCAGGGGCGGCAGGAGCGGCTTCTGCGGGCGCACCGGCTTCCGCAGCCGATGGCGGGGCGCCTTTAAGAACGGCGGCAAAATCTTCGATCTTGTTCATCTGTTCGGTAAAGTCTGTGGGGGTATACTCGTCCTCCTGAAGGTTTTCTATCTCGGCTTTCAAGAGGTCGGACGCGCTGAAAATGATATCATACAGCGTTTCCATCGAGGAGATCACAGGGTGATCCTCACGGATAATGTAAAACATATCCTCGATAGCGTGAGCAAGCTTAGACATATTATCGAGTCCCATCATGGCGGAAGAACCCTTAATAGTATGCATGGTACGGAAGATCTCGTTGATATCCTCCTCGGCAAAGCTGCTCTCGTTTTCAGTTTTCATCAGAATTTGGTCCAGCTGTTCAAGAAGCGACGTTGTCTCAAAGACATACATATCCGCCATAGCTTCCATTCCCGCTTCAAATTTTGCCATAAAAACACCTACCTATCAGTTTATCCCCTTACAGGGTTTGATGTAACATCTGCTATAAGAAACCTGTGCGAAGGACTTCGCCGCAGCATAAGTCCTTAAGCTGTAAAATGCTACAACTCGCCATAATATTCTATAGTATATTTTTAATTATACTATAAAAAACTCTTTACTTCAAGACAAAAATGTAATATAATAAGAATAAAGCGGAAAAATTTTTAGGTGATTTTTCGTTCATTTTTAACAAAATAGCACAAAAAAAAGTAAAACGAAAAGAATTTAATCGTTTATTGATATTTTTGGGAAATATTACCGACGCTTATATGTTAATTTTTGGAAAGGAATGGCTCGTATGTCAGACTTGTTAAGAGTAACCACTCCGGTCGCACCGAAAGATTATAATCTGAACACCAGTATAAAGCCGCAGACTCCCGAACAGGTTTTCGATCTGGGCAATGTTGACTACATCAACAAGACCAATACCCGTGATGAACAGCTGGGAGAACAGAACCTGAAAGATCAGGCTGGAACCGGTCTGCCTAAGCTTCAGACGGCTATCTCGAAAGATCCCGCTCTTGCTGCGGCGCTTCTGAAAGGAGTGCTCGGCTCCAATACGCTCGCTGCTTTGGGAGCGGCGGGAAATGCAGAGCTGCTCAATAAGGTGACAGAATTTGCCAATGAGATACTTTTGACTCCAAACGAGCTGACCGACGATATTATTCGTCAGCAGGACGAGGCTACCATGTTCAGCGGCGAGCTTTGGAGCGCGCTGAAAGACATGATAGCGGGACTTGCAGGCTCTCCGACCGGTGATGAGGTCAGCATGGCGGTCATGGACTTCCTTAAAGCGGCAACTTCCTCTGTCGCGAGGGACGACGTTATAGCTTCGATATCCGCTTCTTTGAGATATCTTGCCGGAGAGGCGGCTCAGAGCCGCGAAATAGTCGATCTGCTTATGCAGACAGCCGACAAGCTTTCCGCGGAAAATTTCAGCACGGTCAAAAATGATGTTCTCGCCCTTGTGAACTATCTGGAAAAAAGTTTGCTGCTCAACGACCGCACCCAGAACCTGCTGTCGCTGATAACCTATAATCTTTCGCGGTTTAACGGTGATTCTTCCGCACTGGGGGACAGCTTCCAGGCGGTGTTGAATATGGCGCCCGACGCTGAGACAGCCGACAAGCTGAATATGCTTTTTACCCAGTTCGTGGAAACTTCAAGACTTCCCGCAGATATAAAGCTTGCCGCACTTAGGGACAATCCCTCGGCATCGGCGCAAATGTCCATGACGATGCTTACCGAAAGACTTGCGGAAGCGATAAACGGCGGTCTGGAAAATATTTCTTCCGAACAGCTTTCCGAAGAGATCGGCAAGCTTACGGAGGAGCTTAACGCCGCGGCGAAGAATATTTCCGAACAATCCGAAGAGAAAAACAGTCTTTCAACGGACTCAGAAAAAGCTGCGGCAGAAAATCTTTCCGCCAAGGAAACGCTTTCTTTTAAAGATGGTACTTCACTGCTGAAAAAAATGCTTGCTCCCGCCGTCCCCGACAACATGAAAGGCGGTCTCAACACGCTTATGCGGGATTTTGAAAAGACTCGCGATCTTAACAAGCTTATTGACAGGCTGAGCGTTATAGTCAACCGTGCCGAGAATATGGATAAGAAAATAATTCTTGCACAAGGTATAAACCTTGTTCTTTCCGAAATGGCTCTGGCACAGGGAATCCGGTATCGTCCGCCGACGACGATGGAGAATATGCTGGATTTTCTCATAAAAAATATTAACGATCCGTCCCTGAAATCCCTTTCGGATATGAGCAGACCCGATATGATACAGGGACTGCTCAGCGCACCCGGAGTGTTCACACCGCTGCTGCACTTCCTTGTGCCTATGAATATGGACGGCATGAAAGCTTTCGGCGAGCTGTGGGCAGATCCCGACGCTTCCCGCGACCCCGAGACCGGCGAATCGGACAATCATCTTTTCCTATGCTTTGAAATAGAGGATGCGGGCTACTTTGAGCTGGAGGTCTACACCCGCGGCAAGACGGTAAACGCGGCTCTTATGTGCCCCGCGGGAACGGAAAGAAACTATCTTCCTTTAAAAGGAATGCTGCCCGATCTTGCGGCTGCCTGCGGCTACAGCGCGGAAAAAATAATGATCGAGCCGCTGAAAAGGAAGCGTGATCTTACTAACATATTCCCCAAGCTTAACGAAAGGAGGACGGGTCTGAATGTCAGGATATAAAGGAAAAAAGCCAAGCAACTCGGCAGTAGCGCTGAAATACAATCCCGATAAGGACTATACGCCGATAGTTGTTGCCTCGGGTCACGGTCATGTGGCGGAAAAGATAATTAATCTTGCCGACGAAAACGGAGTTCCCGTTTACCGCGATGATTCGGCGACTGCACTGCTTACCATGCTCAATGTGGGGCAGGGTATCCCGCCCGATCTTTATCAGCTTGTGGCAGGTATTTATGTGCAGGTCATGCGTATCACAAAGGAAAACGGCAGTCAGAAATAAGAAGACATATCCCCGAATTCTGCATTCGGGGATATACTCAAATAGTTATGTGAATGTGTTTGAAAATTATTCAAGACCTTTCATAAGTCCTTCTACAACAAGGGGATATTCCCAAGTGCAGGTAGAACGGTTGAGGATACCGAAGTTTTCTCCGGTTCCCGTAAATGCGCCGTTGTCCCACCAAAGACACGGTACGCCGATAGCCTTTGCCTGACTTACATAGAATGTTGCCCATTCTCCGCGAATCTCCTCGTTAGCTTTGCTTCTTGCGCCGAACTCGCCGATAATAACGGGAGTACCCTTGTCAATGAAGTTGGTTTTCAGAGAATCCATAAGATAAATAATATCGTTTGCGGACGTATCATCGGGGGAGAAAGATCTTGCCGTAAGATCGTCGCTGAGCGCGAACGCATAGGGCGTGTAGGCGTGAACAGAAACGATGATCTTGTCGTCGCCCTCGGGTATCTTTATGGCTTTCAGAGCAGAATCGGCTGAGCTTGCGGCGTATCCGGGGATCATAAGGTGACGCTTTGCGTTGTTGCCCCCAAGACCTCTTACAGTTTCAACAAACGTAGCGTTAAAGTTATTTACAACTTCCTTGCCCTCATCGTCTCCGCCGTTCCATTCAAAGGGAGTGTTTCTTTTTCGTGGTTCGTTAAGTCCTTCAAAAATAAGCTTTTCGTCATAACCTGCAAAACGTGTGCCTATCTGCGTCCAAAGAGCCTTTAGCTTTTCGGTTGATTCTGCTTCCGTCTCATAGTAAGGGTCATGCCATTCCTCGTGATGGATATTGAGAATAACGAACATATCCTGGCTGTAAGCGTAGTCAACAACCTCCTGAACGCGGTTCATCCAAGCTTCGTCCACAATGTTATTTTCGTCCATATGGATACCCCATGTGGTGGGTATTCTTATAATATTGAAGCCTGCGTCCTTGACTGCGGTTATCATTTCTTTTGTGGTAACGATGTTTCCCCAGCTTGTTTCACTGTCAACGCCGCTTCTGCCTGTGGAATCGAGCGTGTTTCCCAAGCTCCAGCCTATCTTTATTTCCTTGACCAGTTCCGTCGAGGGTATATCACGTATCTCATCGTTTACAACAGCTACAGAGGAAGATTGTTCCCGATCGTTTCCGCCATCTTGAGTTCCTCCGTTTTCGGTGTTTTCATTATTTCCGCAGCCGGAAAACGATAGAATCAAAAGTGAAGCGAGAATTGCCGAGCATATTTTTCCAAACATTTTAATTTTCATCGGTAAAAACCTCCAACATGTTTTGTCAATTTTATCATATAATTTACACCTATTTCAACGCTTTTTTGTAAACAAACTGTGTTTGGTATTTCATGTTTAATTATGGCTTTGAGCCATAATGTACGCAGAAACCTGTGCCGCACTGAAGTCAGTCCGGCAGAAAAAAGATTGGTTGTATCTGCTGACCTGTCAGTTCATTTTTCAGGTGAAAAGCTGATAGATTCATAGAAAATTTACATTGCATCAATGAAATTAAATTGTATATATAAACCGAGTTGATGTGTCAATTGCAGATCGGGGCGCT
>CAMWRN010000216.1 GCA_947176675.1 uncultured Clostridia bacterium
CGGCGGGAGAGATTCCGAGAATTGCGGGTATGTTCGGTCTTGAAACCTCGGTGCGACCCAACATCACGGGAGCAATAACTACGGCGCAGTCGGCGGTAAGGCTTACTCAGACCGTAAAGGCTGCCGTTACGAAATGAGGTGTTGTGATTGTATATTTACCCCGACAATTTAAAAGCCGCGCCGATGCTGTTTTTATGGCGGCTGAAAGACCTTGCCGCCATAGGTATAGGCGCGCTTATTTCCGTCTTCGCGCTGTCCCAGACGGGAATTTCCTTTCCCGTTGTCGTTACTCTCGTGTACGCTTTTCTCGCTATCCGCTTTGAGGACACGAGTATTCTCGACTTCATTAAATACGCTGTGAAATATTTTTTTATCGAACAGCAGGATTTTAGGTGGAAGCTATAAGAAAGGAGAATTTTAATTGCAAAAGAAAAAACAGCAAAAGCAGGCAGAACAGAAACGTCAGGCGACAAGGCAGCTCATAGGCGTTGAGGGCATATCGGAATATTCGCTTAAGACCGCCTCCTCGGAGGTGGTCTTTTTCAGCGTTAAGCCCAGCAATATTTCCGTACTTTCCGAAGAAAACCTTGCCGCCAAAATATACTCGCTGATGACCGTTCTCAAAGGTCTGACGGAAATAGAGATACTCTGCGTGAACAGCCGCGAGAGCTTTGAGAGCAACAAAAATAATCTGCGGAGAATTTCCGAAAAAGAGGAAAATCCCGCTGTACGAAAGCTGCTTGAACAGGACGCGGTGTTCCTTGACCACATTCAGGCGCAGACCGCTACGGCAAGGGAATTCCTGCTCATAGTCCGCATAAGGAATCTTAAGGAAAAAGAAATTTTTTCCTATCTTAACCGCATTGAAAAGACCCTGCGGGAGAACGGCTTTTCCGCCCGAAGATACGGCGGGGAGGATATAAAGACGCTGCTTGGAGTATACTTCGAGCAAAACGTTACCACAGAAAAATTCGATAATTTTGACGGAGAAAGGTGGATACTGCATGAATGAAAAATTGACTGTGAACATTAATCTTGTGGGAAAAGAACCCTGCCACGAACCCGACAAATGCGTTGTTGAAAAAACAATTCCGATATCGCATTCCGAGTTTGAGAATATCAATTCCAAACTGCTTGAAAGAAATTATCATATTGCGCAGTATAAGGAATTGATGCTGGAAGCGGACGGAATAAACCATTGCATTCTTTTGTACGACAGGAGCAGCGGCGACGGTCTGCTTGTAAATTCCGAGGGCTGCGGCTACGCCCGATATTCGCAGTATATCCCTCACGCAAAGGATATTGTTGAAGCACACGGGCATACCGCCGCGCTGTCCGAGCTTAAATCCGAGATAGACAAAAATATCTCCGAATGGCTTGAAAATAACCGAACCTGCGGAAATCTCAGCGTTAAACCGAAAGAGCTTTTCAACACTCCCGAAATGGGAAATATTCTTTCCAAATATGTTTTGGAGTCGCTTCAGAACCGTCCCGAAATTTTATCCTGCACAAAGGAAAACGGCTCTGTCCGAGCGGAAATGAGGACGCTTTCCGAAACAAAGCTGTACTGTCCGCTGAAAATTATCGCGGACTGTCATGGCAGCTCCGACGATATGTATGAAATTCCGTCAAGCTGCTGCAAAAATTATATGGATAATATCAATAAAAAAATACAGCAGTCCTTTGATTATGACGAGCAGGAACGGGGACTTGTGACATGGTGCGACGATGAGGATATTACCCGGAAAGTTTTTTCCGCTATGCCTTCCGTGGAGGTAAGAGATGACGATCTGTACGGCTGTGTTCTGCTGAAACATTTCGGCGACCTTGATAAAGCCGACCTTGTTTCCGTTTCCGACTATATCTCCGGACAGCTTTCCGACGGCTGGGGCGAGGGCTTCGAACAGCATGAGATAAGCATTGGAGACGAGGATATATATGTCAGCTTTTGGGACAGCAGCGATGAATATTTTCTTAAGCCCGAAAGCGAAGTTTTCCCCGAACCCAATTACGAAATGAAATTCGGAGGCTAAAATGAAAAAGAAAAAAAGAATTGACGAAAACGGCTTTACAACAAGGCGGAGAAAGGATTTTCTTGACATGATCGCCCCCTCGGTGATAAAATTTTTTACCGATTATTTTATCTGCGGAAACACCTACCGCTGCGTATGGGCGCTCCGCGAATATCCCACAAGCACAAGCGAACAGGCTATCCTGCGCTATCTGGGCGAAAAGGACGGCGTTTCTCTCCGCATTTACACAAGGCACGTTTCGGCTGCGGAGGAGAAAAGGATAATCGCCAACGCTGCCAATAAAAACCGTATGCAGCGCAGCTCCACAAACGATTTGCAGCAGACGGTTGCCGCCGAAAGCAACTTGCAGGACGTTACGCAGCTTGTCGCCGATATGCACAGGAACCGCGAGCCGCTCCTGCACGTTGCGGTATATATCGAAATGATAGCGGGCAGCCTTGACGATCTGAAAAATCTGCAGACCGAGGTGCAGACGGAGCTTGTCCGCTCAAAGCTTAATGTGGACAGGCTCATGCTCCGTCAGCAGCATGGATTTATGTGCGTTATGCCAAGCGGGTGGAATGTTTTTCGGGAGCAGTTCGAGCGCGTTCTCCCCGCCTCCTCCGCAGCCAATCTTTACCCCTTTTCCTTTTCGGGAAAGACCGATGAGAACGGCTTCTACCTCGGCAGGGACAAATTCGGCAGCAACGTTATTGTGGATTTCAACAAGCGAGCCGACGACAAGACCAACGGTGCGACACGTTCCTAACTGAAAAGGTTAGGCACTAAAAAGAGAACGTGATAGTTTTCTGATTAGGAGAACTGATAATCCAAGAAGTGGAATGAGGGAGTAACGCCCCGAAACGCTTTCCCTGATACTCCGATTGGCATTATTGGGAAACCGATTTTGTCAAAAGCTCGGTGAAGTCGGCTGAGAGATACCGTAATCCGCGCAAGCGGAACGAAAGCTGTTCAGAGGTGAACGGTGTATCCTATAGGTCGGGGGTCTATAAAATGTATATGGTGAGAATGACAGGAATGTCTGACTAATCTGCGAATGTACGGGTCTAAATTTTGATTGTATAGAAATGTGCAAACTGTTATTATGGTGGCAGTGGGGTAAAGTAAAATTCGTTAGTATGAAATACCTTACAGTGTTATAGGCACTGTCCAGCTGTCAGGCTCAGAGCAGACACCTAAGTGCATATGCAAAGATAGGGTTATCGGAACGTGGCAGCCCACAATACGTCTATGCGGTACGGACGAAGAACAATAAGCCGTTTTGATTGTGGGCAAAGTAGTGGCATTACCGTTAATGTTTTCTGTAATGGGAAATGGAGGGACAGCCACAAGTCAGTATTACAAAAGTAATCATAGGTATTAAAACTCATAGCTTCGAGTATGACCAAGAAAAACAAGCCCGAAAGGGGGAGTTGCCTATGACAAAGTACAAAAAACTAAGACATTCGGAATACTACGACTTGCAGGATTGCTTTGATAAATTATATGCGAAAAGCAAACAAGGTGATGTTTTCACAAACCTCATTGAGACTATCTCTTCCGAGGAAAATATAAGGCTTGCATATAGAAATATTAAGCGCAATTCAGGCAGTAATACAAGCGGAGTGGACAAGCTGAGTATAAAGGATATAGAAAGGCTGTCCGCCGAAAAACTTGTTGAGATAATTCAGAGAAAATTCAAATTCTACAAGCCTAAACCCGTGAAACGGGTGGAAATCCCAAATCCAAACGGGAAAACCAGACCTCTGGGAATACCGACTATCGTTGACCGATTGGTACAGCAATGTATTTTACAGGTTCTAGAGCCTATTTGCGAGGCAAAATTTCACGAACGCAGCAATGGCTTTAGACCGAATAGGTCGTCAGAGCACGCATTGGCACAATGCTACAGAATGATACAAATGCAAAATCTGCATTTCGTTGTTGATGTGGATATAAAAGGCTTCTTCGATAACGTTAATCATTCAAAGCTGATACGTCAGATGTGGGCTTTGGGAATACGGGATAAACAACTGATCTGCATAATCAAGGAAATGCTGAAAGCACCAATTGTAATGCCCGACGGCAGCACACAATATCCGACAAAAGGCACACCGCAAGGAGGTATCCTGTCGCCGTTATTGGCGAATATCGTGCTGAACGAGTTGGATTGGTGGATAAGCAGTCAATGGGAAAATATGCCTACGCATAACCAATATTACTGTCCAATCAGAGATAGTGGTGCTGTAGATAAAAGCTCAATATACAAAGTATTGAGAAAAAGCTTGCTCAAAGAAATGTATGTTGTGAGATATGCAGATGATTTCAAAATTTTCTGTCGGAAACGGAGTGACGCGGATAAGGTTTTCATTGCTGTCAAGCAATGGCTGAAAGACAGATTATCGCTGGAAATCAGCGAGGGAAAATTTAAGGTTGTTAATCTCAAAAAGCAGTACTCTGAATTTTTAGGGTTTAAATTAAAAGCGGTTCGGAAAGGAGGGAAATTTGTTG
>CAMWRN010000217.1 GCA_947176675.1 uncultured Clostridia bacterium
TCCCGTTGAATTGGAAAATATCCCATCATACACTGTTGTAAACGGTATAGAACCGAAGATAACGTTGGAAATTATGATGACGAATTTTGTGTATGCTCCCGTAGAAAAGAGAAAAGCTGTGGGAAATGTAAATTTTTATTCTGACGGAAAGATTATGTGTACCGTTGATTTAGTGACCAAAGACGGCTGCGGAGCGGATATTCATGAGCACAGACCGAGTATTTATGAAAATGTTTTGGAATGGTTTAAACAACTAATAGACTGAAAAGGAGCAGGTAAGTGGAAAAAATCAGACTTCAGAAGCTTATTGCGGAAAGCGGAATGTGTTCTCGCAGAAAAGCCGAGGAATTAATAAAGCAGGGCAAGGTAACGGTAAACGGCAGAGCCGCTCACATAGGCGATGGCGCGACACTAAAGGATATTATTGCGGTGGACGGAATAAAGCTGCCAATGGTGAAAAAGCGTGAAAAATACTATATTATGCTCAACAAGCCGAGAGGTTATGTGACTACCATGTCCGACGAACTTGACAGACGATGTGTTACCGAGCTTCTGAAGGATTTTCCAGAAAGAGTATACCCTGTGGGCAGACTCGACAGGAACTCTGAGGGACTGCTTCTTTTCACGAACGATGGAAATTTTTCCAACGACATTATGCACCCAAGTCGCCATGTGTCGAAAACCTACCGCGTAACTGTCCGTCCCCCTGTGAGTGACGAGCAGCTTGCGCGGCTTGCGGCGGGTGTTGAAATAGACGGAAGGAAAACCTTGCCGGCCACGGTAAACGTTCTTGTTCAGGAGCAGGGCAGGGTAGTACTGCAAGTCATTATCCGTGAGGGCAGAAACCGTCAAATCCGTAAAATGTGTGAAGCTGTGGGTCTTGAAGTGGCGCGTCTGAAACGTACCGCTATCGGTCCTCTACGGTTGGGTATGCTAAAACCAGGAGCGTACAGAGAGCTGACCTCGGAGGAACTGCGTGCGATTAGAAGCGCAGTTGGCGACAAATAATCAAGTAAAATATGAATAAATTGAAAAAATATATAAAATTATTGTTATTATCTTGTCAATTAAGGAAAAAAGTAGTATAATTATTCTGGTTTAATTTTTTGTAACCGCATTTGGCAATGCTGATATGGAAATGTCTCATGCGGATACTGATATCGAACGGAGGAACTTATATGTTAACTGAAAGCCAAAAGGCTAAATTTGACGCTTATAAGTCGTATTCTGCGGCAGGCTGCTCAAGCGCTGCGGCGAAGCGTCTTACAGAGCTGTTTGACGATGGGCAGTTTACCGAGCTTGATGCTGCCGTTATGAACGGTGATGCTCCTGCGGGAGTTATCGCGGCTTACGGATATGTAGACGGAAGTCCTGTTTATGCGTTTTCACAGGATAGAACTGTAAAAAGCGGAGCGGTAAACAGCCGTCATGCCGCTAAAATCTGTAAGGTATTTGACCTTGCCTCACGGACGGGTGTACCTGTTGTTGGAATTTATGATTCCGACGGGGCTTTCGTTGATGACGGAGCGGAGGCAATCAAGGCGTACAGCGATATGTTGACCTGGACAAGTAACCTTTCGGGCGTTGTTCCTCAGATATCCGTCATTGCGGGTACTTGCGCGGGAAGCGCGGCTATGGTTGCTTGCTCTGCGGATTTTGTAGTTATTACCGATGACGGTGAGCTTTACACAGCTCCCGGTAAGGATGTAAAGGGTGAGGATGCTGTTGCAAACGGTACGGCGGCGATTTCGGCAAAAACGGATAAGGATGCTATGGATTCTGTTAAAAAGCTTATAGCAATACTTCCCGCAAACAATATTTCCGCTGCGCCCATGTTTGAATTTTCTGAGACAGGCAAGGCAGCAAGCGGCACTGCTGAGGAAATCGCAAATGCTGTTGCTGATGCGGACAGCGTTGTAGAGTTGACTGCAGGATTCGGGACAGCGGCTTATACAGCGATCGCAACTGTCGGCGGTTCGGCTGTGGGCATTGTCGCAACAAATAAAATTGCGGAAAAACTTACCTCTGACGACTGCGCGAAGCTTGCGAGATTTGTCAGGACCTGTGATGCTTTCTCTATTCCTGTACTTACTTACATTGACACAGAGGGTTTTGCTTCGGATGCTTGCGTAAGAGATATGGCAAAGGTTTCCAATGCATACGCTGAGGCTACTTCGCTTAAAGTTTCCGTTGTAAGCGGCAAGGCTTACGGAGCGGCTATGGCTGCATTCGGAGCGGGCAATGCTGACGTTACTTATGCTTACCCCGAGGCGGTTATTTCTCCTATCGCTCCTGTTGCAGCGGTTGAGTTCTTGTGGCACGACAAGCTTAAAGGTGCTTCTGACCTTGCGGCTGAAAGAAATAAGCTGGCTGCACAGTATGCCGATGAAAATGCTTCCGCATTTGACGCTGCCGCAAAGGGTTGTGTTGACGGAGTAATCTCCGCAGAGGAGGCCCGCGGAAAGATTATTGCGGTTCTTGAACTTATGAACGGAAAGAGAATGACAAAGCGTCTGCCTAAGAAGCACAGCAATATGCCTTTTTAAGAGAATAAATTGCAGAAAATGTAAAATTTTAATGAATGGTGGTATACAGTTATGAAAAGATTTAATATTACCGTAAACGGCAAGGCTTACGATGTTGCCGTTGAAGAAGTTTCAGGAGGCGCAGCTCCCGCAGTAGCGCCTGTACAGGCTGCTCCCGCTCCTGCTGCCTCTGCTCCGGCAGCTCCTGCGGACGGAACTGCCGTAAACGCTCCTATGCCCGGAACTATTCTCGATGTTAAAGCATCTGTAGGAGATACGGTTGCGGAGGGTCAGGTACTTATGGTTCTCGAAGCTATGAAAATGGAGAACGATATCGTTGCTCCCAAAGCCGGAAAGGTTTCTGCAATCAGCGTAAAGAAAGGCGACAGCGTAAACTCGGGTGACGCTCTCGCTTATATCCAGTAATCTTACGAAAGGTTGATCAAAATGGCTAAGATAAAAGTTACCGAAACGGTTCTCCGTGACGCTCACCAGTCGCTTATTGCAACAAGAATGACTATGGACGAAATGCGTCCTATTTTGTCAACAATGGATAAAGTCGGCTTTTATTCCGCCGAGGTTTGGGGAGGCGCGACTTTTGATTCCTGTCTGCGTTTTCTGAACGAAGATCCTTGGGAAAGACTCCGCATACTCCGCAAGGAAATGCCTAATACAAAGCTGCAAATGCTTTTTAGGGGACAGAATATGCTGGGTTACCGTCACTATGCTGACGATGTTTTGGAGTATTTTGTTCAGAAATCTGTTGCAAACGGTATTGATATTATCCGTATTTTCGATGCTCTTAACGATATCAGAAATCTTAGGACTGCAATTGCTGCTGCAAAGAAAGAGGGCGCGCACGCTCAGGTCGCTATTTCCTATACGCTTGGCGATGTGTTCACTACCGAATATTACGTTAACTACTGCAAGGAGATCGAGGCAGAGGGTGCGGATTCTATCTGTATCAAGGATATGGCTGCGCTGCTTACTCCTTACAGAACAGCCGAACTTGTAAAGGCTATCAAAGCAGCTGTTAAGATTCCTGTGCAGCTTCATACTCACTATACGTCCGGTTTGGCTTCAATGTGCCTTCTGAAGGGCATCGAGAACGGTGCTGACATGATAGATACTGCTATGTCCCCTATGGCTTTGGGTACTTCTCATGCACCTACAGAGTCTATGGTTGCCGCTTTGCAGGGTACGGAGTACGATACAGGTCTTGATCTTGTTCTGCTCACCGAGATACGCGATTACTTTATGAAACTACGCAAAAAATATATTGATAACGGTCAGCTTGACCCCAAAATGCTTGCTGTTGACGCAAACGCTCTTATTTATCAGGTTCCAGGCGGGATGCTGTCCAATTTGCTTTCACAGCTTAAACAAGCGGGTAAAGAAGATAAGTTTACAGATGTTCTCAAGGAAGTTCCGAACGTTCGTAAGGATTCCGGATATCCTCCGCTTGTTACGCCTACGTCACAGATCGTTGGTACACAGGCTGTGTTCAATGTTATTAACGGCGAACGTTATAAGACTGTCACCAAGGAATTCAAGGCTCTTGTTAAGGGCGAGTACGGAAAAACTCCGGCTCCCATTGATCCCGAATTCAGTAAGAAGATACTTAAGGGCGAGGAGCCGATTACCTGCCGTCCCGCAGACCTTTTGCAGCCCGAGCTTAATAAGCTTAAAGAAGAAGCTTCCGAGTGGGCAGAGCAGGAGGAGGACGTACTCAGCTATGCAATGTTCCCGCAGGTTGCGCCTAAGTTTTTTGCAAAGAGACGTGATGCAAAATATGGTGTTGACAGCGTTCATGCAGATGCAGAGAACAAGGTTCATCCCGTTTAATTAAGTCAATAATTGCCGAAAAAGGCAGGACGTATGCTTTCCGCAAAATCAAGTTGCGGAAAGCATAAATTTTATATTTCAGATTTTCCGAATTCGTCTGTTTTTTCTTTTAAGGACGGAC
>CAMWRN010000218.1 GCA_947176675.1 uncultured Clostridia bacterium
GCCTGCTACCACACCGCAGTCCAAGACACCTACAAAGCCAGCCTCTAAGTCCAATTCTGCTTCAAACAAATTGACAAATGATGAGTACAGCCAGCTCGCCGCAAAAGCCGCAGGAGTTGCTATCGGTTCAAACGGTAAGCCTGCCTTTACTTCATATGAGCAGAGTATGAAGTATGCGGAGGTTCTTACAAATCTGCACAAAAGCGGAATTAACAGGAACTCTACATCGCAGGAAATCGCGGCTGCAAGCGTTGGAACTAAACTTGACAAGAACGGAAAGCCTATTATTTCTAATGTTACACAGGGGCAGAACTATGGCAATGCTTTGAATAATATAAAATCTGATACACATCAAGAGGTTTCATATGTCAATTCTAATCAAAGCGGAGTTAAGCCTAAGCCGAGCGTCACAGGAACGATTACTTCTTTTGGTTATACAAAAGAAGAGATAACCGAAATGGAGGTAAATCAAGGTACAAAGTATGTTGGCAGTGAAGTATATGGAGGAAACACCAATAAATATGACCCAATAAAGACGGCTGCCAAAATATCAGGCACTAACTTTACATCACTTGAACAAGCTCAACGTACAGGAGGAACCGCGTTCAAAAAGTTTATGAATGCTTATGATCCTTCATATAGGTTACGCGAAGAAAACATAAGCCGATTTGTTTCATATAATCAAAACGGAGGTTGGTTCGATAACGGTGGGCAAGCATGTAAAGCAACATCATTGGCAATTGTTGCTTCTATAAATTCTGATAGCTTTATAACACCTGATAAAGTAGGGGCTGAACAAAGTAATGGATATTTAGGTTCACCAATAAGTAAGGTGGAGGGATTTGATGGTCATACATATGATGTAACCACTATTTCGGATACAAACAATGTTACTCCGAATCAGCAGCTCAACAAAATAAAGGAATCCTTGCGTCAAGGAAAGGCTATATCAGTTGAAGTTACAACAAATAGCGGTTCTCAGCACTGGGTCGTAGTTACTGGAACAGTTGACGGCTGTGCTATCGACAATATATCGTCTATTAATGATTTAATTGGAATAGATCCTTGGCACGGAAGTTGCTCATTAAACCAAAATGGTAATTCAACAGTAAATACAAACGTTAATGCGACAATTAACTTAGGTGATAAAAACACTAAGTTGGGTTGCTATAATGGATATGGTTATATGACTGTAGAATAATTGTTATTGGGGGACTAATATGAAATTCAAACTGTTTTTACTTTGTTTGGTAACTAGCATTGTTTTATCAGGCTGTCACACAGATAACAGTCGATTGTATTTAAATACTTCTTACACACAAACAACCACTGCTTATGATAGCTGTATTGATACATCAACTACTTACCGCGAATTAAAAAGTTCAATTGAAGCTGATGAAATATTTATCCAAGGACAGTATTTTGCAGAAAATTACGCAAAAATGTCATGGAAATATCTTCATGGAGCGGCGTGGTCCGATTATGCTGATACTGAATATTTCGATTTTAATGATAAGAGTGCTGACAACTATTTTGAAAAAGATGGGATTCCTTTTTTCAAATTGCTTATCACAGAGTATACATATGATGAACTTATAGAATATATTAAAAGTTTCTATACAGATGAGGCTTTTGATGAAGTTACTGATGGTTTACTTAAAAGATTTATTGAAGAAAAGGATAATTGCATTTTTGTCAATGGAAATGAACCAACATTTTTATATCCGTTACGTAATAAAAGAGCACAAATTATCGGGTATAACGTGAATAACGATAACACCATTACATATAATTGTTTTTCAGAACGTTTTAACGAAGATTCGGAAGATATATACTTTTCTTTTACGCTCGATAAAGGGAAATTATGTATAGGTTTTGAAGATTCAGAACTTGGATTGTTTGATGCCAACGTTTATAAAAGCTAAAAAATCTCAATCAAGGTATTGCGGCTATTTCGCAATACCTTGATTTTTTTGCAGGGAGATATATGGTTTATATTTGTTTTATAGGTATGTGTTTTCGGTGAAATAAGGCATAAATCCTCCATTTTATTCTGTAAAATTTTAATATCCTCAGCGTAAATTGAATTTGTTTCGTTTGACTTTTTAGCTACCTGATTAATATTCCCTCCTATGATTCTCAGGGCATTAATAACAGGGGTAACGTCTGACATTTTAAATCCGGAAATTTTTCCGTTAACAGCCATACGTCGAATGTACTCACTGGTGGTCATAGAGATTTGTTCGGCACGCCTTTTTACTTCATTCCATTCGACTAAGTCAAAAACTATCTCCTTGCGTTTCACTTGTTTAAATTTTCTCATAAGTAACAGCCTCCTATTGTTTTTCAGCGGTCTTAGGCGCAGCCTAAAAAGAAGGTAAGAGGATTTGATTGCCTGCGGTATGGCGCAAAAGAAAGTTATTGACTTATTTGACAGTTCGTCTAACAATGAGAAAATTTTGGCTTTTAATAACTCCGACCTTATGCGGATCGTTCATAACTTTAGAGTTGGGTATGATTTGATTTTTACGGGGGTGTAAAAATAAAAATGTCTGCTGCACAAAATTTGCAGCAGACATTTTTATTTTATCCCATTTATCCCATTACATATTAATTTTACAGCAATGTCAATAATATCGTCCAAAGGAATTTTCTTTTTATCTGCAACCCATTGCTTATAGATTGCAAGAGTGCTTTGGGAGATATAAGTCATAATTATATTTTGCAGATAAGGGTCGGAAAATCCCGAATCGCCCTTTTTCCATGTCCGGGACATAATATCGGCGGTTATTCGGCGGCTTATGTAGTGATAGCTGCCGCTGCAGGTAATACGCTCTCCGAGTTTGCCAAGTTCATTCTGCGACAGAAAAAACTCACGGGTTATTTTATCAATATCTCTCGGGCGCTCCAATCCCTGCGTCCTCTTGATAAAGCTCTGCGCCATTTCGTTCTGCATTTCCAGCAGCAGATCGTCCAGCGAGTTGTAGTGCAGATAAAATGTCTTTCGGTTTATCATGGCACGTTCAGTAAGCTCCTTGACGGTCATCTGTTCAAAGTCCATTTCACATATCATTTCCTCAAAGGCTTTTCTTATAAGAGCCTTAGTACGTTTAGTCCGTAAATCTTCTTTTTGAATATCCATAAATTCCTCCCGCTTAGTTTTCGTAATTCCATTATAATACATTTTTGTAAAATATGCAATCCGTGTGTATAAAAGTTATGCCACATTTTCGCAAAAAGTGTGGCATAACTCACACGGTTTGCAAAAGTGGTGTTGTATTTTTATTGTGTATGGATTAAAATGAATTCAGAAAGTAAAAAGAAAGAGGTGCAAATATGGCAGAGTATTTCGGCAAGGAAATTCCAAAGCTGGGTTTTGGGCTTATGCGTTTACCCAAGAAAGTAATCGGCACTGACATTGAGCAGACAAAGCTTATGGTGGATCGATTTATGAACGCAGGCTTTACTTATTTTGACACGGCATATGTTTATATCGGGTCGGAGGAAGCGGCTAAAAGGGCTCTTGTTGAGCGTTATCCAAGAGATGCCTACACCCTTGCTACAAAGTTAAATGTTTTCATGATGGCACCCAACGAAAAAGCAGCGAAAAATCAGTTCTACACAAGCCTTGATAGGACAGGCGCAGGTTATTTTGACTATTATCTGCTCCATGCGCTTATGGACAATAATTATACAAAATACGACAAATTTCACATCTGGGATTTTGTTAGGGAGCAAAAGGAAAAGGGGCTTATCAAGCACTTCGGATTTTCTTTTCACGGAAGTCCGCAACTGTTGGAAAAACTATTAAACACTCACCCCGAAGTGGACTTTATACAGCTTCAGATAAACTATGCTGACTGGGAAAATCCTGAAGTCGCTTCAAGAGCAAATTACGAAATTGCGCGCAAATACGGGAAGTCCATTGTTGTAATGGAGCCTGTCAAGGGTGGGACTTTGGCAAATCCTCCCGCGGCGGTGAAAAAGTTGTTTGACGATTATGACCCGAATATGTCCTACGCTTCATGGGCAATTCGTTTTGCGGCTTCGCTGGACGGTATTATGACGGTGCTTTCGGGTATGTCAAGCCTTGCGCAAATGGAGGATAATCTGTCATATATGAAGGACTTTAAGCCTCTTAATGACGAGGAACAGAAAATAATTCAGCAGGCGCAAAGGATAATGGGAAACTCATCAACTATTCCCTGTACGGCTTGTCATTATTGCACAAAGGAGTGTCCGAAAAAAATCCCCATTCCCAAAATATTTTCGGCGGCAAACAAGGATATTGGAAACGGTCAGAGGGACGAAGCTTTGTCCGATTACAAAAAGGCTGTTGAGGGTGTGGGAAAAGCTTCAGCTTGCATAGACTGCAAACAGTGCGAACGGGCTTGTCCCCAGCATATAAAAATTACGGAGCATTTGAAAAAATGTGCGGAAATGTTTGAAAAATAAAAAAATTTCAGGAGGAATCATTATGGAAC
>CAMWRN010000219.1 GCA_947176675.1 uncultured Clostridia bacterium
GTTTGTATGAGGTTTGATCTCGTTCATTTTATTTGCTCCGCTGCCTTTTACCACTCCACCGCCTATATGACCGAGGATCATGGCTGCATCATCGTATTCCTCCTTGGTGACTGCCATCATCGCGTTAACAAACTTTACATGGGTAGGGTGGATAACAGTACGTCCTACAAAGCCGTTTGCCTTGTCAAGAATTACCTCGCGGAGCAGACCGTCGATCTCATTGTTCACAATAGGCAGACGCTTCATCAGATAATCCTCGATACCATGTTTCGGAAGTTCTTCAAACATGAGTTCCTTAGGGGCGCGGAAATATTCCCACACGGGTCCTGAAATAACATAATCGTTGTTTCTTCCGCAAACGTTCACTATGTCCGCAAGACATTCACGAACCGTCATAATATCATATATAGAGTAATCTACACCTCTCCGAACGCCGAATACCGAAGAAAAATCTGTACCTCCCACGCGTACCTGAAGCACCAGATCATGATATTTGTCAAGAATTTTTTTGATGCCGACAAGCTCCTGCATACGGCTTTCCTTATATGCAACCTCAGAATCTTCAATTATTGGCATACCGTAAAGTACCTCTCCGAACCGCTCGTTCAGATCTTGGAGATAAGCGTAATACTCATAACCGTTTTCCGCATTGAATTTAGGGAAATTAATGCCGCAAAGCGACTTTATCTGATGTTTTGTAAGAGCGTCGCCAAAATGCTTGAACTGTGACAAATTGCGGATACGCACAAAAATCAAAGGAACCTTATCCGCAGACAGTTCACCTGATTCCACTGCATTTGATACGGTATCAAGCAGCTTATGTACATTTTCCTCCGCAAAGGGTACCTGATCTTCAGGGCAGGCGTCCTCAAAGCACATGACAATAGTTGTAAGTCCCGGCATAGCTCCTGACAATATCTTCGGAGCAAAATCCTTTGTTCCCGGCATATACATGGTAGCACCGAGACAATACTGAAGAAGCTCCCGATCGGTATATTTATCAAAATTCTCCGGTTCAGCAACAAATTTGAAATCAGGGTTATACAAGTGGTGACGCATAAACTTATATTTTCCTTTCCTTAGGCCGCCGGAGCTTTCTTCGGCGGCTTTATTTGTTTCAGCGTTAAATTATAGCAATCCATAAAAATAGCATTATACTGTGAGGGCGGGGTCTCACCGCCCGCGAAACAAATAAAATATTCTGAAAATAGGGGACGGGAACCCCGTCCCCTGCAAATTTTGTTAGGATATTTTTATGTACCGCTATAAACTGCCCTTTGGAGACCATACCGCTTCGGGATAATACTCATCGATCATACGCTTCACAAGCAGACATTGCTTTGCGCGCTTGCGGGCATCGTCCTCTGTGCTGTCCCAGCTGTGAGTTGCGGCTACAGAGCCGCCTGTCTTTAAATATATCGGAGCAGCGACGCGGATCATTTCAGGCACCTCATAGTGCCTTATAAAGCCTCCCGTAGACTTGGGATTTTCGGTGTGAATGTCGATAGGGCAATCGACAGCCTGACGGATAGCTGCCAGCATTTGAAGCTGAATATCGCGTACAGGGTTTATTGAATCCGCGCCGATATTTTCCAGCAGCTTTGCAGAGGCAGGGTTTCCGTGCCCCGCGTGAGCTGATATCTTAAAATGACAGTCAGACGGAATTTCGCCTGCCTTTCTCATCTCATCCAAAACCCATAAGCAACCCTCATCGTAAACAAGAAATCCCCTGCACCCAATACGGGCAGCTCTTTTGACATCTTCGATGGCTCTGACGATTTGTTCTTCTCCGCGAAGACGGTATCCCATGCGTACCCCTTCCTCTGTATGTACGGAAGCAGAGGTGTCCGTTGTTGCCCTCGGTCCAATGGCAAGTATCAGATCGGTTTCCCAGCGGTGAGCAAGCTCTGTCATTTTGAAAATTTCTTCGTCGGTCAGTCTCATTATTCCCTGGGTCTGAGTAACGCGGTGAAGATACAAGCCGTATCCATCCATTGCCTCCAGCAGAGCCTGCATTACCTTGGGTCCCTGAATACCCGGAACCTCAAATCTGAACTGTCCTCCGTCCTTAAAGCGTTTTTCAGAGGTCGGAAGGTTATATGCGTCTCCTGGCGGAAGTCCTATAGATTTCAGAAACATTCTTGTTTTTTCCATACTGTTCATTGGTTTTCCTTTCCCTCAAGTTTTACTTGAGAATGACCGCGAATTTACTGATCATTTAATTCTCTCATTAAGCTGTCAATAGCCTCCCTGTGAGAAAAATCCAATGGCGGAAGCTTCCCGCTCAAGCCCTTGTGTATACGTACATCAATAAACGAAGCCTCGCCGCAATCCTTTAACTCATTGATTGCGGCGATAAGCTCCGTTTCTGTTGCAGCAGGTTTTCCAACTGTCCTGTATCCGCACGCCTCCGCAATACTTGTAAAATCAATTTTATGACCTGCGGAGGGTTGTCCGCCGACCGATTCATGAGCTCCGTTATTGAGAATAATATGCATAAAATTCGGCACGTTCAATTTACTTGCCATTGTCATAGCGCCCATATGCATGATTGCAGCAGAATCGCCGTCGAGAACAACGACCTTTCGTTCTGCCTTTTCAAGTGCAATACCGAGAGCGACCGATGACGCATGCCCCATAGAACCTATATTCAAAAAATCATGAACCTTTGGTTCATTCCTTTTTTCGCGCAGGAAAAACAGCTCTCTTGTTGCTCTGCCCGTAGTAGCGGAATATATCGCGTCAGCGGGCATATTATCGAGGATTATTTCTATTGCTTTCTCACGGTTCAGAGGATATTTCGTATCGGTATCGTTTGTTTTTTCTCCAGCCATAACTCCTTTAGGAGCGATAAGTGCATAGGGCTTGCGATTCTCTCTGCAGTATCCTGCTGCCTTGTAAACCGTCTCACCGAATTTTTTGATGTCATCTGACAGAACAGTATACGGTATGTGCATAATATCCAATAATTTCTCCGTAATTTCACCCTGAAGCTCATGCTGAGGCCAGTCGCCTGTTCCGGGCTGTCCGCGCCAGCCTATCAGAAGCAGCATAGGAACGGAATAAACGTGTTCATCTGCTAAAGAAACAAGCGGGTTAAGAGCATTACCCATACCGCTGTTCTGCATATAAACCAAAGGAATCTCACCGCTTGCAAAGTAGTGACCCGCAGCAATTCCCACAGCGTTTCCCTCATTGGCTGCAATTATATTCCGATCCGGAAAATTATTCAAAGCGTAATTGCAGAAGCCGTTCAGATACGAGTCAGGCACGCCTGTAAAGAAAGTCACGTCCTGTTTTTTCAATTCTTCAAATACGAGATTTTGATCCAACATTTCAATCCCTACCTTGCTTTTCCTTTAAATAATGTAAAATACTCCGGACTGTCTGCTTTGCATATATTCCACGCCTCATCGAAAGCTTCTATAATATCATTTGGAAGCGGTCCGGATTTTACGGTTTCCATATTCTGCATTAAATGATCCAATTTCGACGCACCGATAATAATTGCGTCTCCGCGTTCTCCGTTCAGAACAGAATGATATGCCATCCAGCGATAAGTCGCTTCAATTGGAGTAATGCCGTGTTTCATTGAGATTTCCTTTATCAGAGCTACGGCATTGAAATAGCTTTTTTTCCAGTAGCGTCCGCAGTAGTTCGGACGGTGTGTGAAACGTCCGTCTGTCGGAGAATCCTCAAATTTTCGGTACCTTCCTGTAAGAAGTCCGCCAACCAGAGGATTATATGCATAAAAGCGCATTCCGAAATAATTCAGGCAATCGTTAAGCTCTGTCTCCGCTTTACGCGTCAAGGGATTGTAAATTCCCTCATAAACAGTAGGCTTTACCCAACCGTTTTTACTGCATTTATGATGAACATCAGCCACCATCCAAGCCGGAAAGTTGGACAAGCCCAATTCTTTGAATTTTCCGCGGCAGTAAAGATCGGCACAGGCTTTGAGGACAGAATCAACAGGGGTAAACGGATCAGGAAAATGCAGATAAAACGTATCCACGCATTCAATACCCAAACGCTCCAAGGACTCACTGAGCTGATCATAAGCAGCTTTTCCGTCAAGTTTCCCCGATATGCGAGGATTTACTTTAGTGGAAATTTTATACGGCTTGCCAATATTTTTCAATGCCTCGCCGAGCAGCTGTTCACATTTTCCGTCGTTGTAAACATAGGCTGTATCAAGCTCTTTATATCCTGCGTCAAGGAAAGCATTCACAAATTCACCGACGTCAGAGCCGAACACTGATTCTCCAAATGTCATTGTTCCGAGAACAAGGTCTGCATTTTTCATTTTGTAATTTTGCACCTCTTTCAGAATTTTAAAGTCTGCTTAGAATCTCCCGCATTCCTGAACCAAATTTACTTACAGCGCTGAAAACGCCGTCGCTTACAGCCGCGTCAATATCGGCATATTTCATAAGACCGTCGTATCTC
>CAMWRN010000220.1 GCA_947176675.1 uncultured Clostridia bacterium
ATTTAATGTATATTGTACTCATTAAAGCTTCTTTTTCAATGATATATAGTATTTTTTAACTGACAAATACTATCATTATTTAAAAAAACAAAATAATATCAATATCATTCCGCAGAAGAAGTTTTTCCAGTCCGCCTGTTAAGAACTTTCTTGACCGTACTCATGACCGCCCCGAAATTAAGCGCAGTCACAAGCAGGAAAATTATTATCAGCCACAGATATGTAAGCTTAGGTTCGGTTATGGCGATATAGGCCATTCCTCCCACCATAAGGGTATTTATGACAGTTCTGATATGATAGGCTTTGAATTCGATAAGTCTTGTAACATCAAGAATACGTATAATAAAGCATGCTCCGTATGATACCGCCGTTGCTATCGCCGCGCCGTATGCGCCGTATTCGGGTATCAGCAGAAAGTTCAGTATCAGGTTAGCAACCGCTGCGATAACGCTTGTCAGCATTGAATTCATGGACTTTTTCTTTACATTGTAAACGCTTGACGTGAACTGGCACAGACACTGGAATATCATCGCAATAACCAGTATCGGAGTGTAGTGATATGCGAAAATAAAGTTCTTTTCGGGGTCGTTGTCAACGAGAAGATATGTCAGCGGCTTGACGAGCAGGATTATTCCGCCTGCGGCTATCATCAGCAGGGAGCTGTACGCTCCGTATATCTTGGTGTAGAATTTCGCCAGACCGCTGTCGTTCCTGTTTTCGATCGCGGACATCTGCCACGCCTGATAGAACAGGGTAGTGAACATCATCAGCAGCGAGGGTATCTTATAGGCAACGCTGTAAACTCCGTTCACTCCTCCTCCGCAGAGGCTCTTTACAAACCATCTGTCGGAAGCGGAGGTTATCCACCACAGCACATATGCGGGGATAAGGGGCGCGGAATACTTCAGCATATCTGTGAAAAGCTTCTTGCTGAAATAGGTGATATCAAGATACTTGTGCAGACCCGCCATAACGGTAAGCCCCACAAAGGACAGTCCGTCGGACAGGATTATGGACAGCACATACCCTGTTACCCCCATGTCTAAGCAGACCAAAAATATTACATTGAAGATAACTATCGTAAGCGAGCTGACTATTCCGTCCAGAGCGAAAAGCTTTACGTAACCCTTTGCTCTTACAAAATTTGAAGCTATCTGACGGAAACAGGAGCAGTAACAGCATACATATAGTATAAAGCTGTATTGATTATACATATCGAATAGATTAAAAAGCGGCATGGCAAGCGTAAGTACAGCAAGACCCATAAGGGTGGAGCAGAGAGCAACGGTGTAGACCTGCCGTCCGTCGGTTTTTTTCTCCATTCCGAAGCGTATTACCGCGTCCGCCATACTCAGCGTAACAATAGGATACAGAACGTTTACCGTCTGGATTAGAAGGTCAGCCATGCCGTACTGTTCGTCGGTCATGCAACCCGTGTAGAGCCGCATTAATATAAAGCTCAGGAATTTCGCCCCGAAGTTTCCGATAGCGAAGATCAGGGTGTTTCCGGCTAATTTTTGATATTTATTCATAGGTCAAAAATTACTCCATGTAATTTTATTTGAGATTATTACTTTAGGTATCAAACCTCGATATATCTTTTGTTGTCTCTGTTGAGTATCTCCAGAGCAATGCGGACCAGAGCCACACCTCCAAAAGCCACAGCAGCCAGCCACAGCGCGCGCCATAATGTTTTCATATAAATCACCGCCCGATTCCAAAATTTGCCGTTAACGGCACAAAAATATACACAATTATTATATCACATATTTTTGATAAATGGAATAGCGTTTTGAAAAAAATATTATTTATTTTAGGTACAAAAAATGCCGCGGGGAAAATATCCTGCGGCATTTTGCAAATATGCGGCTGTTCGTATCGGGACTGCCGAGTTTGGACGCGAATTTTCGTCACGCGTTCTCATCAAGATAAAGCTGTACTCTTGTCTGTATCAGCGAAGCTGCGTCCTCGGGAGACTTCGCCCCGCTGAAGTAAGAGGAGGCTTCCTCTGTGATGATCCCAAGTACGCTGCTGTTGTATGACATGATACCGTTCGCGGAGGCGATTATCTCGTTCATGCGGTCGATATCCTCCTGTTTGGGTACGCCTATCTGCGAATCGTGTACGGAGGAGGCAAGCGACATGCCGCCCATCATAACTATAGCAGTGTTCATACGGTCGGAATCGTACTTCATAGCGGCAGCGGCGTACTTGTCGAGAGAATCTTTTCTCACGGGGAACTTGTCGACGCAGTTCTGATATTCGGGGAGCAGCATTGTTCTGACGAATTCCCACGCGCCCTCTTTGTTGGGGGACTTTTCCGCTATGGAGAAGCCCGAATCAACTACAAAGGACGTGCCTGTCCTGTCCTTGCATGGGAAACCCACGGCAGTCACGGGATCGTCAAAGTTAGTGTGTTCAAAGCGGTAAACGTCCGCGTAGTCCGTCAGATAGCAGACCATAAGCAGCGCGCTCTCGTCGGCGAACATGGTTTCAAAACGTCCCCAGAAAGCGTCGTCAAAATAGGTCGCAAAGTCGATATCGTTGATGTAACCGTTTGCGAATTCAAGCATTTTTATGAAGTCCTCGGAATTGAAATTGCAGCTTCCGTTCTTGAAATCAATAAACTCACTGCCGGACATTTCCATTGCATAGGTGAGTATGTCCGTTTTGGTGAAGCCCGCGAACATCTCAGCTTCGGGAGGTCTTGAGGCGGCTATCTCGTTCAGCCGTTCAACGGTGATACCCATATCATCTCCGAATATTGAGGTCTTGCCGATTACCGTGTAGACCGTGAAGCAGTCGGTGAAGCGGTAAAGCTTTCCGTCCGTCTCGAAAGAGGAAAGCAGATTGGGGACAAAATCCTCACGTTTAATCTCGCTGTCATTGTCTATAAATTCATAAAGATCGGCGAAAATGCCCTTAGCAATATAGGTCTCGGTTGGAGTGTAGGAATTTGTGATAAGAATATCGGGTATGTTTCCGCCTGTCAGGTCAAGGTTGAGCTGACTTATATTGTCGTCCTTGTACTCTTTTATAGTCACATAATATTTATCGTTGGTCGCGTTGAATTTCACGACCTGATTTTTGATATAGCTTGAAATGCTGTACTCGGTGCCCGCAAGGATAATTTCCTTTCTGTCGCCCGTGGAAACAAGCTGCTTTGTAAGCTTTGAGAACTTTGGATACTTATAGGGAAAGCTTTTTCCCGCGCAGATAAAGGTATCGTTCCCCGCGTAGAAAACATCGCTTAGCTCGATAACGCTCACCCCAGCCTTTACCCAGTCCAGAAGCTTCTGGGGCTCTTCGCCTATATTCCAGCTGTAGAGTGACTCGTTGTCGTACACATAAAAGTCCGTATCAACGCCGTTTCCGCTGATAATATGATTGTTGTAGCCCTCGAAA
The DNA here is from genome assembly GCA_947176675.1 of uncultured Clostridia bacterium. Lineage (GTDB taxonomy): Bacteria > Bacillota > Clostridia > Oscillospirales > Ruminococcaceae > RGIG8773. The sequence goes on from CAMWRN010000220.1 coordinate 3,406, forward strand.
GGCATATTAACAGCTTTTGGCTTTTCCTCCGACACGCCCTCTGGGATATCAAGCTTGAACAGCTCGTATCCGTTCCCTGCCCACTGGTAAATATAGACGTCTCCGTTTTTGTCGGTAACAAAGGCGTCTATGCCGTCGTTTTCGGTCTCTATGAAGCCCTTATAGGTACCGTCCTTGTCAAACATCATAATGTTATCGTAATCGGTAACGTAAAAGTTTCCGCTGCCGTCCATGCCGAACCGCCATACAGACAGACCTTCGAGGAAATACTCCGCAGCCTCGGTGAAGTTCACCGAGCTTGTTTCCGTACCGTTTTCGTCAATGGTTTTCAGCAGATACTCTGTTTTTTCCTCCGTTTCGCCCATATAGACATAATACCCGTTTCCGTCGGGAGCGAATATCGGCTGGAACACGTCGGCTTTGTCCGCACAGGAGCAAAGCTGTACCGATTTGAAGCCGCTTCCGTCTGTATTGACAATGTTCAGATATGCGTCAACGCCGTTTCCGTATTCATCCGGATATTTTTTTGACAGGAAATAAATTTTGTCGCCATAGTATGAAAACGAATCGTAATCTCCGATTATCGCATTGGAAAGCTCCGCGCTTGCTGCACGGTAGGAGAATTCCTCCGATGCGGTTTGGGTATCGTTTTCGTTATTTCCGTCCGTATTTTTTCCGCAGGAAGCAAGGGACAGCGCTGTTGCCGCTGCCAAAGCCGCCGCGAAAATTCGTTTGATTAGCTTTTTCATCTCAGCTTTTCCTTTCCGTTATAGTATTCTATTCAAGTAGAATATAATTATTTTATCACAGCATAATGACTTTGTCAAGTCTTTTTTCGGAAACACGTGATAAAAATCCTAAATATTGTTTCATGCGGACAGGATTGCAGGCGCCATATTGTACTTTAGAGTCGTTACAGTTGTCAGACAGCTGATGCCGAGATAGGCGGAGATATCGGTTATAATATTTTTATAATTTGTCGGTTTTGCTTGACAAACTTCTTGAAATAATGTATAATTTTTAACATAAGCG
>CAMWRN010000221.1 GCA_947176675.1 uncultured Clostridia bacterium
CTATGGTGCATTCCTCGGTCGATACAGCTTCAAGGATTGTTTTCGGTTTGACGCCTCTCAGCAGTACGGTCTTTCCGCCAACAAGAAACGAACCGAACCAGTGCATTTTCGCGCCCGTGTGATACAACGGAGGAATGCACAGGAAAACGTCGTCCTTGGTCTGACCGTGGTGGTTCTGCTCAACGCGTGCGGAGTGCATAAGGCTCATGTGCTTGTGCAGGATAGCCTTGGGGAAACCGGTTGTTCCGGAAGAAAAATATATCGCGGCATAATCGTCGTCGGCAAGCTTTATATCGGGTGAAACGCTGGAGCAGTTTGCGGTAAGGCGGTCATAGTCCTCCGCAAAGGTGGGACAGTTCCCTCCCACAAAAAAGAGAAGCCTGTGCTTGCTGATGTTCTCTGCAATCTCCTCAACTCTGCCGATAAATTCGGGACCGAAAACAAGCACATCGCTTTCGGACAGATCGAGACAATACTTGATCTCCTCGGAGGTGTAGCGGAAATTCAGCGGCACTGCAAGCGCCCCCGTTTTGAGAATTCCGAAATATATTGGAAGCCACTCAAGGCAGTTCATAAGCAATATCGCTACCTTGTCGCCTTTTTTGACTCCGCGGCTTATAAGCAGGTTTGCAAAGCGGTTCGCCTTTTCGTTGAAGACGTTCCAGGTTATTTCCCTGCGGTAGTGGCAGAGAGTGCCGGGTTCTATCAGCTCGTATTCTTTCCACGTCACGCGGCGGGTCTCCTGGATATCGGGATTTATCTCCACAAGCGCGGTGTCGCCTCCGAATTTTTCGCAGTTCTGTTCAAGAATTTCAGTAATGGGCATAAAAATTACCGTCCTTAATTTTTAAAGATATAAAATCATTATATCACTTTAAAGGATAAAAATCAATAGTCCGAAAGAAGAACATTGCCCCTTTGAGTTGTGCATTTTGACGGATTTCAGTATTGTTTTTCCTTCTCCGACTTTGAAACGGCGATGCTGCCGATACCGCTTGCCATGACCGCTCTGCGGAGCGCGGGCTTATACATGAACGGACATTTCGCAAGCTTTGCTCCTATTTTTATCCGCATAGGGAGTATCCTTGCGGCATAGGCTTTCTGAGGACTTGCGGAGCTTCCGTTCAGTACCTCCGCCAATATCCGTGCGCTGTTTACAGCAAAGCTTATCCCCTCCAGAGAACTGGGACTGATAAGCCCTGCCGCCTCTCCCGCAAGAAACGCCCCCTCCCTGCCCGTTTGGATATCAAACGGCGACTCGGGACGAAGCACTACGCAGGCTTCTGTTTTCAGCGGCTCGCCGAATTTGAAACCGTACTCCGCAAGACGTTTTTTCTGCCTTTCAAAGCTTTCACGGCAATTTCTTGGAGCAAACGCTCCACCGAAAATAAACAGGTTGTCCTTTGAGATCGACCATGAGCAGCAGTCGCTTGTGACCGGATCAAAAATGCAGCTGTAGAACGGGTTTGAGTGTTCCTCGGCAAACCACTGCTGTATCGCCGTATAGCGGCGTATCTTCTTTTTCGGGTACAGAAAACGCCGCACTGCGGATACCGCTCCGTCTGCGCCCACGATTTTATCCGCGGAAACTATCCTTTCCAAACCGTCGTTCCCGCGGCAGACAAGACGGTACGCGCCGTTTTCACTGCGGGAAATTTTTCTGCACCGTCCGTAGAATCTTTCAACCCGTTCGGGTACGAGACTTTCAAGCCAAAGATCAAATTTATGGCGGTCAAGGTTCATGTAGAAACGCTGGTAGTGTCTTTCGCGGCGGCTTTGCAGATCAATTGTGCGGACGGAAAATATCTGCGGGTCTACCAGAATATCTTTTGGCAAAGTAAGGTCGAATTCCGCAAAGGCTTTTTGGGCGTCGGGAGAAAGCAGTCCTCCGCAGACCTTTCGGAAGCTGCTTTCCGAATCGGTCTTGCCGTCGATCAGCAGCACCCTGAAGCGTTCGTCCAAAAGCCGCGCAAAAGTCGCTCCGGCAGGGCCTCCGCCGATTATCGCTATATCAAAATCCGCCATGACCCAACCTCCTGTTTTATGATTTGTACTCGCTCTTTAGTACGGCAGCCATACCCGCATCTGATTTTCCCCGCGGTTTCCCCATGTGTAGTATGGCACAGCCGTCAGTTCTACGGGAATTTTTTCGGGCTTTTCAAAGCTGTACAGGCTGTCCGTCTGAGCAGTCCGACTGCCTTTCACAGTAAGAACTGACGCTCCGCCCAACTCGGATTTTGTTTCGCCTACAGCTATCTCTTTACTGTCGTCAAGAACAAGAGAAAGCACGTCCCCGCCGTTATCGACGCCCTCGAAGCAGTACACCAAAGCGCCTCTCTGAATCGCGGCGCAGCCTGTGTTTTCCGCCGCTTTGGAAGAAGAATAAACATACCTTGCCCTGTCATCAAGAACAATGTCAAGAACGTCTCCCTCGCTCACATTAACATAGATGTAGCCGTGTTCAGTACGGAGTGAAATTTCCCCGCCGTTAAGAGTTGCCGAAGTATATTCGCTCCATGCGGGAATTCTCACCGCAAGAGTTCCCGCTCCCTGTAAAACGGTATACTTTACACTGAAGCCGTAGGGAAAATCCGTTTCGCAGCGAAGCTTTAGACCAAAGGAAAAATCAACCTCGCCCGCAGCATAAAGATGACAGTACGCCGTGCTGTCACCCTCGCCATAGGCATACGTTCCGAAAGCAGCGATCGTCCTTGCAACATTTGGAGGACAGCAGGCACAGGCAAACCATTCGGGACGCCGTGGCTTATCGTGCCAATGGGTAGCGGCAATACCTGAAATTCCCGGAATGACCTCCAGCGGATTGACATAGAAAAAGCGTTTGCCGTCAAGCTGCATTCCCGCCAGAACGGTGTTGTAGAACGCACGCTCCATAACGTCGCCGTATCTGCCGTCAAGACAGCTTTCAAGCATTCTTGAAGCAAAAAACATAAGTCCGCATGAAGCGCAGGTCTCGGCGTAGGCGGTATCATTGGGCAGGTCGTAATCCACTGTAAACGCCTCGCCGATACCCGTGGATCCTATACCTCCCGTGATATACATACGCCTGTCGGTAATACTGCTCCAAAGGCGGCGGCAGGCTTCGAGAAGCTCCTCGTCGTCTGTCTCGGAAGCAAGATCAGCCATTGCAGTATAGAGATAAACTGCGCGGACGCTGTGTCCCACCGCGTCGGACTGCTCACGGACAGGCGCATAGCTCTGCTGATAAAAGCCGTCCTCCGCGTTGTTTCCCCATACAGTCCAATCACGAAGATCCTTTTCTCTTTTATAGAAATCACCGCCGTTTTCGCCTCTGACGTTGATAAAATGCTCCGCAAGCTCCAGACAATGCTTTTCTCCCGTGGCGCGGTACAGCTTCAGCAAGGCAAGCTCAACCTCCGGATGTCCCGGATATCCCTCATGCTTTTCGGTAATGAAATGCTTGTAGATATGCTCCGCGTTTTTCAGCATGACCTTAAGAAGCTTGTCCTTGCCCGTTCCGTTATAGTAGGAAACAGCGGCTTCCATGAAGTGTCCCGAACAGTAAAGCTCGTGACCTTCAAGAAGATTTGTCCACCGCTTGTCCCTGTCCTTTATGGTGAAGTATGTATTCAGATAGCCGTCCTCGTCCTGTGCCGCGGCGATTATGTCAATAAGAGAATCAGCGGTCTTTTCAAGCTCGGGGTCGGGATAGACCGCAAGGGAATACCCTACCGCTTCAAGCCATTTAGCCGCATCGCTGTCCTGAAAGACCATGCCGTAAAAGCCGTCGCCCACGTCCTCTCCGCGCAGAGCAGCTGCCGCGTTTATGAAATTCTGCACCACATGGCTTTTCTCCGAGCCCTCCGCCCTGTCGCACAGAACGTTGTACTGATAGGGAATTACAACCTCCCTGATAAGCTTCTGGTACCTGCTGATAAAGCCCTCTGAAGGTCTGTACTGCTTTATTGATATCTGCTTTTGAGTTTTCATAAAAGTTCCTCCCGCCCGATCTATGGATTTTATATCAAAAATTATACAACACTTGCCGCGTTAAATCAAGGGATTTCCTAAAGTTTTGGGATTTTCTGCCGATAATTAAAAAGACCGCGGATTTTTCCGCAGTCTTTTTTCATTGCTGAGTTTTATCTTCGGGGTCTCGCTTATAGACCTCCTCGGGAATCTTTTCGTATTTTTTCTCATAGTCGGAAACACGTTTTTTCATCAAAAATTCCAGTTCTTTGTTCATTGTTCTTGCGTTATATTTTGCAACATATTCAAATTTGCGAAGTAATTCATAATCTACTCTTAACGTATATCTTGGTTTGTTATCTTTCATTTTTTTGCTCCTAAAAGTACTTTGACGCATTATTGACTTAATTATACACATATGATATAATAT
>CAMWRN010000222.1 GCA_947176675.1 uncultured Clostridia bacterium
CGTCAGCCGAGCTTGCGGCAACTGAAAAATGGGCAGAAAAATTTCAAGGCGAATTGTCAGAAAAATCGCCGTTCTATAGACTTATAAACGGCGATTGGAGAGAAAATGACGAAACACGAGTACCTATTATTAACGTTGATGATAAATCACCGACATTTCAATCGGTAAGGGACGATATAAAACAACAAGTAATTTTCAGAGGTTCTGTTATAAATTCTGATACTGATTGGAATATTCAAATAAGCCGTAAAGGCATAGAAGATTCAATATCGTATGCTTCCAAACATCATGATAAATTAATATTAAATTTATTATATCAAATAAATGATGTTGTTGGTAATGGTATTTATCTTGATACCAATATATCTGAACACAATAATAACAACAAATCTCCAAATACAGCATTTATGCATAAATTATATGTTCCAATAAGGTATGGGAATGATGAGTACATAGGCAAAATTACCGTAGAAGAAATGTCTGATAGTCAAAAGGACACTATAAAAAGGCTATATAATTTTCAAGACATAAAAATAGAACCATTAAGGCACGTAAGCTTCACTGAAAAACAGCCACACTTAAAAATCCTTAACGGCTCTAATATAAGTATATCAGATTTATTCAAACTTGTCAAGAGTTTTGACAAAGATTTTTATTTAAATAAACGCAGCGAACAACAGATTGAAAAATTCCCCAGTGGGGACGAAAGGAGCGATAATATGGCAGAAACGACACAACAGGAGCTGCTTGAAAGAATAGCGGCACTTGAAAAGCAAGTCTTGGCAATGACCGCCGAGCAGCAGAATTTAAAGGAGCAGATAAACACGGTAAATCAGTTTATTTCCTCAATTACCGAATCGCAGAATTTTGAGCAGTCAATGTCTACTATCGAGAGTATGGGAAAACAGGTGCTTGACTGCGGCAAGGCTGAATTTTGGTGCTATGACGGTGCGGAGAACAAGTATTTTACCAATGACGAAAACAGGGGCGGCAGGGATTGGCAGATTGCCAAAGAGAATATGCGAATTGACGCCGAGACTAAAGAAGCGCATATTGCAGGCGGCGAAGCGTACATACCCATAATCAGCAATGACAAGGTTGCGGGAATACTTGTCGCAAGCGAAAAGGACGGAGCATTTGACAGGACAAGCCTTGAAAAATTTGCTCCCAACGGTCAGATCGCCAACACCATTGATTTGTCTCTGAAAAAAGAATTTGAACATCAAGGACGTATTACAGACGAGCTTACACGGCTTAAAAACAGGCAGGGCGCAAAGGAATATGCCGCAAATACTATGGCGCACAATGTTAATGCGGAAAAGGATATGTGCCTCATAATGTGCGATATAGACCACTTCAAGAGCATTAACGATACATACGGACACGACGCAGGAGATACCGTTTTGAAAAACGTTGCAGGAATACTCCAGAGCGGCACAAGGCAGGGCGCGGACTCTGCTTTCCGTTGGGGCGGCGAGGAAATGGTATGCGTTCTGAACTGCGATTATGACCACGCTATGGATATTGCGGAACGTCTTCGGCAGCAAATTGAAAGCACTACCCACCTTGTCTACAACGCTGATAAAGAACCTACCAACGTCAGTGTAACAATAAGTATGGGTGTGTATCAGGTCAAGCCCGACAGGGAAATCACGCAGGAAAACGCCTTTAGTTTTTTTGAAAGTCAGCTTAAATATGCGGACGCGCTTGCATACGAAGCTAAAGAAACCGGAAGAAATAAAGTGGTGGGAGAGCGTGATATTATGCAGGAAAAAAACGCTGAAAAAGAAAATTACAGTGTATTCCTTATAGATAATGGGATTGAAAAAAAGTATTTCCGTGATGATAATACGGACGTTAATTCCCTTGTGCAGCGTCTTGCAGACGGCAATTTGACATATCCTGAAATCAGCAAAAACTGTACGGAAATTTCAGACTTAGGATTTGCCGAACTGGAGCAAAGCGAAAATAATCCTCCTGCATTTTGTGCGGAAATAAATCTTAGTACAAAAGATATTGTCGGTGATGAAAAGCCAATGGAACTAACCGTTTGGGACAATGATAAAACCGCGACAATAAGTCTTGATGAAGCAATTCAGAGCATTAAGGAAAACGGTACGGTAAATCTTGATTATCAAAAATTTGCCGAGAATAACGACACCGTAGAATTAGCAAGCGAGTATCTTGACTTCTCCCAACGCCTTGATGATGTCTATAATGATTTTTTGTACCATAACGGAATTTTCAATGACGAGCATATAAACTTTGTGAACGAATACGGACAATTGCCGCCCGACCTAAATTTTGCCGAAAACAGAGCCGTTGTTTCGGAGTACATAAATACTCAGCTTAACGGCGGAAATATTACGGAGGCGCAGCGTGTAGGTCTTGAAAATCTGCGGCAGGAAATAAGAGATTTTGAAGAACCGCTGTTTATTCAAGAGGTTGAGAAAATAGCCGACTGGTGCGAAGAAGCACAGGAAAAAGCTGCCGAACGTCTGGAGGAGCGGGACAGTCAAAATTATGAAAGATAATTCCCCACTGGGGACAGAAAGGAACTGATAAAAATGTCTGAAAAGAAAAGGTTGTTTGTAGATATGGACGGTACGCTTGCGGAATTCAAGGTAGTTGACACCCTTGAAAGACTTTACGAGCCGCATTACTTTGAACGTCTTAAGCCTAACGAGAGCGTTGTCGCTGCTGTAAAGGATATTGTAAATAATCACCCCGAAATTGAGGTGCATATTCTTTCAGCCGTCCTCTCAGACAGTAAGTACGCACTTTATGAAAAGAAAAACTGGATAAAAGAATATCTTCCCGAAATTCCCGAGGACAGATGTATTTTTCCGCCCTGCGGCAGCGATAAAAAGAACTTTATTCCTGATGGCATACGCGGCGATGATTTCCTGCTTGACGATTACAGTCTTAACCTTAATTCATGGGAACCTCCTGCCCGTGGAATAAAGCTGCTTAACGGTATTAACGGCAATAACGGAACGTGGGATAAGGACTGCGTTAGCTGCCTTAACAGCAGCGAAATGCTTTCTCAAAAAATATGCTCAATAATAAATGATGACGTGCATATCATCGAGCAAAGACCGCAGGATTTGACAGATGAAGAAAAATTTATTGGACGTGTGGACGATATTTCAAAATGGTGCGAAGAAGCACAGGTTAAAGCTGCCGAATGGCAAGTGGAGCAGGAAAAGCAAAGTTATAGCAGGTAATTCCCCACTGGGGAATTCGGAAAGGAATGTTATATATGAAAGAATTTAAACGTTATACTCCCGAACAGATCGAACAGGCTAACAACTCCGATATTTCCGATTACGTTCAATCCCGTTTTCAATGTGAAAAAGCAGGAAAGGAAATACATATTAAAGGCTACGGCGGACTATATGTAAATCCCGAAACTAACGAATTTTTCCGTCACTCAGAAAATATAGGCGGCAAGGGATTATTGGAATTCTGCAAAAAAATATTGGATATGCCGTTTGTTGAAGCAATGCGTGAGTGTGTCGGTGAAGCGGCGGAAATAAAGCAGTTTACTCCAAAGGCTGCCGCAGAACCGCAGGAGAAAAAAGAATTTGTTATGCCCGAAAAATCAGACACAGGCTACAAAAATATTTATGCGTATTTTATCAATACACGCAGCATATCTCCCGAAACGGTACGGGAATTTGCAAATAAGGGGCTTATCTATCCCACCGTATCTAAGGGAGTGAGCAAAACCACAGGAAATGAATATCAAAAAATAAATGCCGTATTTCTCCATAAAAACGAACGGGGAGAGCCTTGCGGCGCGGATATTCAAGGTATCGACCAAAACCCCGACTACCGTTTCAAAGGCTGTACAGCCCGTGACGATTCCGACAGAGGCTTTGTTTATGACAAAGGAAGTCCCGAAAAGATAGATACAGTTTATCTTTTTGAAGCTCCTATCGACCTTATGTCCTTTGTTGAGCTGCACCCCGAAATTGAAAATGCTAAATTTGTTGCACTAAGCGGGCTTAAACCGAGCACAGCAGAGCCTTACATAAACAGCGATTTGAAAGTTGTTTCCTGCGTGGATAACGATACGGCAGGCACAAAATTTAATAATCAGATACTGTTTCAAAAAATGCAGGAGAGTATCGGAGCAGGGGAAAATTTGAAAACTCATACTGTCCAAAACGGTGACATTCCGCTCAACTATTGCAGCGCAAATGTGAACGGAAAAGAAATAGCTTTCTGTCTTTCAAAGGAAGATTATTTTACCGCTCAAAAGCTTGGAGAGGAAATGCCGAAAGCTGCCGTTTCGTGGATAAACCGCAGCAACTTTACCGTAAGCCGCGAGTGCGCCGAAGCAGGCGTTAAGGAC
>CAMWRN010000223.1 GCA_947176675.1 uncultured Clostridia bacterium
GTACACTGTAATATAATATATGTGTACACTGAAAGTGGGGTGAAGAAATGTCGCCTCGTACAGGCAGACCAAAATCCGATAACCCAAAGGATACACAGCTTAAAATCAGAGCCGATAAACAAACTATTGAGGATCTGGATTTCTGCTGTAAAAAGAGCAATTCCACAAGAAGCGATGTAATCAGGCTTGGTATACGAAAGGTTAAACAGGATTTGGAAGAAAAATAGAAACAGCCTGCACACTTTGAACGTCAGCAGACCGTTTCTATAAACACAGACAAGAAAGTCCGTCCGAAATTATTATACATCGGAAAGACTTTCTTGTCAAGACCAACAAATATAATGTATATTTTTTGTGCATATCTGCATATTGACTTTTGTTTGTAGCTACATTATAATTTAATTGTACCCACAAACAAAAAGGAGGTGAATTTTTGGGTATAAAAAAAGGCACGAAGCTTACCGATAACCCAAAGGACAAAATTCTCCGTATCCGTATTGATGACAAAACGGAGCAGGAGTTGGAAACAGTTTGCAATCATACAAAAATGAGCAAATCCGAAGTTGTCCGCAAAGGTATTGAAAAGCAATATGCCGAAATAAAAAAATAACGCAAACTGCTCCCCTAACAAAGTAACAGTTTGCGTTATCCACCAACAGACAAGAAAGTCCGTCCGAAATCATTATACATCGGAAAGACTTTCTTGTCAAGACCACCGAAAGGAAGTTTTTTATGGATATCAACGATTTTAGCTTTGACGCGCTTCTGGAATGCGACGTGTTCGCCCGCTACGAAAGCATTGAAACACGCTGTGCAATGAACAGCCTTTTTGAGTATATCGAAAAAAATGTCAGCGACGTAAAAACCGTAAATATGATACACGGCGCATTGAGCGACTGCCGTTCTTACATCTTTAACGACGCCTTTAAACAAGGCTTCTGCTTTGCTGTGAAAACAATAAAATTTATGCTGAAAATTTAATGCCTGCCGATCCTTTAACAAAAATTGATGATTTTCGTTAAAAACCATTGTAATTTTTAAAAGAATGTGGTATACTATCTTCATAAGTAAAATTTTGCAAGTTAGCAGAAATATTTAAGGAGTTGATTTCAATGAAAGGTTTCGGAGCGGTAGTGCTTGCTCTTGCTTCGGCGGCTGCGGGCGCGGCTGCGGCGGTTTTCGCTATGAAAAAGCGCGAGGAGATCGAGCAGTACGATTACGATTTTGACGATGACGACGAGATTTACTTCGACGGCTGCGATGACTGTGACTGTGCCGATTGCGCCGATATGGGCGATATGGACGAGCTGAACAGCCTTGACGCTGAACCTTCGGAGGCTGCTGCGGAGTCGGAAGCTTCCGACTCGGGCGTGGATTTCTGATTCGGAAAGCCAAACAAAAATCAGGCGTATATTTTATGACAGTGCGGAAACAGGGCGCAGCGGTTTGACTTTGACCGCTCCGCCCTTGCCTGTTTGAGGGCTGAAACGCTTTGTTACAGCATTGACGGGAGGTCTTTCTATTGAGTGAAAAGCTTATGAGGCTTGACAAATTCCTTTCGGGACAGCTTGCGGTCTCCCGCAGCGACGCCAAGGAGCTGATAAAAAAACGCTTTGTGACGGTCAACGGCGAGACTGCCAAGCTGTACGATATGAAGATAGACCCCGCTGCGGACAGCGTGTGTTCCGAGGGAGTACGGCTTACCTACCGCGAACATGTCTATATCATGCTGAACAAGCCTGCGGGTGTGATATGCGCAACGCGGGACAGGCTCTCCGAAACGGTGCTGGAGCTTATTCCCGAGGAAATGAGACGGAAAGACCTTTTTCCCGCGGGACGGCTTGACAAGGACACCGAGGGGTTTGTACTCATCACCGACGACGGAGAGTTCGCGCATAATATACTTTCCCCGAAAAAGCACGTTGAAAAGCGGTACTTTGCCGTTCTTGAAGATCCCGCCCGAAAAGAGGACGCGGAGACGTTTGCTTCGGGAATGGTCATAGACGGCGAAGAGAAGTGTCTTCCTGCGGAGCTGGAAATTACAGAAAACCCCAAAGAGGTCTATATTACTCTGCGGGAGGGAAAGTATCACCAGATAAAACGCATGGCGGAAACAGTCGGGAACAGAGTACTGTACCTGAAGCGTATCAGCATCGGCGGTCTTGCATTGGACGAAAGCCTGAAGGAGGGCGAATGCAGGGAGATATCCCCTGTGGAGCTTGAAATGCTTAAAAAAGGCAGAGCTTAGAAATTCAAAATTGTTTTATGCGTTTTATTCTCTATTTGCACAAAAAACGGACAGAAATTTTGGCAGGCTGCATTTTCCCGTGAAATGCTTTCGGCATGGCGTTTTATCTTCTAATTTGCACAAAGAAATCAGAAAGTTTTATGCAAAAACATAACGATTTGACCGCATAAGCTTAAAAGATGTTATTTTTTCGTCAAACTTAATAAATAAGGTTTTATAAGTTTGGTTAATAAATAACTTGAAATTTGTATATAAAATTTGGTATTATATTATCATAGCCTAAATGTAATAGGCAAGACTAATTTTGGGAGGTTCGTACAAAATGGCTAGTTTATCACTCAGATCAATTTATAAGAAATACCCCGGCGGCGTAGTTGCCGTTTCAGACGTTAACCTTGAAATCAGAGACAAGGAGTTTGTTATCCTTGTAGGTCCTTCGGGATGCGGTAAGTCCACAACCCTCCGTATGATCGCAGGTCTTGAAGAAATTTCCGAGGGCGAACTTTACATCGGCGACCGCCTTGTAAACGACGTTGCTCCTAAGGACAGAGATATCGCGATGGTTTTCCAGAACTACGCTCTGTATCCTCATATGACCGTATACGACAACATGGCTTTCGGTCTTAAGCTCCGTAAAGTTCCCAAGGACGAGATCAACCGTAAGGTTGAAGAAGCCGCAAGAATACTTGACATCTCTCACCTCCTCAGCAGAAAGCCGAAGGCTCTCTCCGGCGGTCAGAGACAGCGTGTTGCCCTCGGACGTGCGATCGTTCGTGAGCCTCAGGTATTCCTTCTCGACGAGCCTCTTTCCAACCTGGACGCTAAGCTCCGTGCTCAGATGAGAACCGAGATCTCCAAGCTCCACCAGAAGCTGGGTACAACATTTATCTACGTAACTCACGACCAGACAGAGGCTATGACGATGGGTGACCGTATCGTTGTTATGAAGGACGGCTTCATTCAGCAGGTTGACTCTCCTCAGAACCTTTACACAAACCCTGTTAACCAGTTTGTTGCAGGCTTCATGGGTTCACCTCAGATGAACTTCGTTGACGCTGTTCTCAGAAAGATCGAAGGCAAGTTCACTATAGAATTCGGCTCAGAGGATACCAAGACAAGCCGCGGAAAGAAGTATTATGTTGAGCTTCCCGAGGCTAAGGTTGAAGAGGCTGTACTTGACAACTATGTTGACAAGGAGATCGTTATGGGTATCCGTCCCGAGAACATTCACGATGAGGAAATGTACCTCTCCGCTGCTAAGACCGGCGTGATCGACGCTAACGTTGAGATCACCGAAATGATGGGTGCTGAGACATTCCTGTACCTGAACTGCGAGGGTATTCCTCTCACAGCCCGTGTTGATCCTCGTTCGACTGCACGTCCTCAGGATACTATCAAGGTTGCTCTCGATCCTAACCACGTTCACATTTTCGACAAAGAAACAGAAAAGACTATCGTTAACTGATTTGATTTCGGTTGCAAAAACCCCCGCTTCCCTTAAAGGGAGGCGGGGGTTTTATGTTTGGTCTGTCGGAGGTGCGGGACGTTTCCTTACGTCGGTAAGTCCCAGTATAAAATCGGTACTTGCGTCATAAAAGTCAGTAAGCTTTATGAGATACAGCAAAGGCAGCTGAAGTTCGCCGCTTTCATATCTTGAATAGGTCTGTTGGGTGCAGCCAAGGAATTCTGCAAGATGACGCTGGTGAAGACTGCTTTCATAGCGAAGTTCTTTCAGTCTGGGTATGATTATTTTTTTTCGACATATTTTTCCTCCCTATAACAGTAATTACAGACATTATACCATATTACCATGCATATCGTTCTGGTCGATATTTTCGATCGCATACTCCAGACACTGGATAACCAGCTTGTTTAGCGACAGTTCGTTCTCTCCTGCGATTAACAGAAGCTTTTTCACAAGCTCCTCCGGAAGACGAAAAGTTTTGGTTACCATGCCGTCATAACCTCTTTGCACTTTAAACATAATATCACCTTATTACAAATATAATTATTTATAATAAGTATGTATTATTTTAATACAAATTTCTACACTAATTTTATAATATTTTTATCTTGCATTATGA